>JAPKCP010000424.1 GCA_028822885.1 Yoonia sp.
ATATACTGGAGGAGATTCCGATGGCTGCACAGACCTTTGACTTGATCGTAATTGGCGCAGGACCCGGTGGCTATGTGGCCGCTATTCGAGGTGCACAATTGGGGATGAAGGTTGCCATCGTGGAGCGCGAGAATTTAGGTGGAATTTGCTTAAATTGGGGCTGTATTCCGACAAAAGCCATGCTGCGGTCTTCTGAGGTGTATCATTTGATGCATCGTGCCAAGGAATTTGGGCTAAAGGTGACAGGCGTCGACTATGACCTCGCTGCCGTGATCAAGCGGTCGCGTGCGATTGCGGGTCAGTTGTCAGGTGGCATTGGTCATCTGATGAAAAAGAATAAAGTCACTGTATTCATGGGGGATGCGACTTTACCCGCCAAGGGCAAGGTGACGGTCAAGACTGACAAGGGTACAGAAAATCTGACTGCGAAAAATATCGTTTTGGCCACTGGTGCCCGTGCGCGCGAATTGCCGGGCCTTGAGGCGGACGGTGACCTGGTTTGGACCTACAGACACGCGCTGACGCCGCCGCATATGCCCAAGAAACTGCTGGTGATTGGATCTGGTGCCATTGGCATCGAATTTGCCAGTTTTTACAATACACTTGGAACCGACACGACAGTTGTTGAGGTCATGGACCGCGTTTTGCCTGTGGAAGATGCTGAAATCTCAGCGTTTGCGAAGAAACAATTTGTGAAACAGGGCATGAAAATCATGGAGAAATCCATGGTCAAACAGCTTGATCGCGGCAAAGGCAAAGTCACGGCGCATATTGAGGTGAATGGCAAAGTTGAAAAAATGGAATTCGACACTGTCATTTCCGCAGTTGGCATTGTTGGGAACGTTGAAAACCTTGGACTTGAAGAGCTTGGCGTCAAGATTGATCGCACCCATGTTGTCACAGATGAATTTTGCCGGACAGGTGTTGAGGGTCTTTACGCGATTGGTGATATCGCTGGTGCACCTTGGCTTGCCCACAAAGCATCGCACGAAGGCGTCATGGTTGCCGACCTGATTGCGGGCAAACACGCGCATCCCGTGAAGCCAGAAAGCATCGCAGGCTGTACCTATTGCTATCCGCAGGTCGCATCCGTTGGTTACACCGAAGCGAAAGCCAAAGAGCTGGGTTTTGACATTAAAGTTGGCCGTTTCCCGTTTATTGGTAATGGGAAAGCAATCGCCTTGGGCGAGTCTGAGGGCATGATCAAGACTATTTTTGATGCTAAGACAGGCGAATTGCTTGGTGCGCATATGATTGGTGCTGAAGTGACCGAGCTGATCCAAGGTTACGTCGTTGGTCGCCAGTTGGAGACCACAGAAGAAGACTTGATGAACACTGTCTTCCCACATCCGACGCTGTCAGAAATGATGCACGAAAGTGTTCTCGACGCTTATGATCGCGTCATCCATATGTAGGTCGATCCCTATATTTTTATTAAGCGTACCGAGACAAGAAACAAATTTTAAACTATGGCCCTGCATCATGTGGGGCCATTTTTTATAGTCATTGGCGCGTGAAGCGGCTGGATTTTGAAGACTACAAAAGTGGTCATGAAATCACGCTGAACTGGCTGCTTGATGACCATCCGACGACTGACGTAGAGCGCCTTAGAGCCATTAAGAATGTGAACACTTATGCGACAGGTTCAAATTGTTCTGGGAGGTCACTTGGGTTTGTTGTGCAGAATGTGTCTTCCGTCTCTTGATTGCTGAAAAAAATCTCGCATGTTCCTTGAATGTTCTATATTCGGGGTGGCGATACTGTTCGATGCCACTATCTAGTATCTAATACGACGTCGGGGGACATCATGGCTGAGCTAAAGAACATCGAAGTACGCGGAGCGCGCGAACATAATCTCAAAAACATCGACGTGGATATTCCACGCGACCAGTTGGTTGTGATCACCGGGCTGTCTGGGTCGGGTAAGTCATCTCTGGCGTT
>JAPKCP010000133.1 GCA_028822885.1 Yoonia sp.
ATTGCGCGGGCTTGTGCGGGTGTCGCAACAGGTCGCGCATATTTCGCGCAAATTTCGGCAGTGCGGGTCACGAGGGCAGCGTTTGATGGGGCAAGTGAATGCTTGTCCCAGCGCACATTGTCCTCAAGCCCGGTGCGTGTGTGACCGCCTGCGGCGATCGCCCATTCGCTAACCATCACCTGTCCTGCACCAACACCCGCCGCACACCACTGCGCATCAGGTGCAAGGCGATTGACGGTTTTGACATAATAATCAAACACATCACGGTCCACCGGCATCGCGTTCTTCACACCCATGACAAACTGCACATACAGCTGGCCGAGGATGCGGCCATCACGGTTCATCGCGGCAGCTTGGTGGATGTGGGACAGATCAAACGCCTCGATCTCAGGCTTTACGTCATAGGTCCGCATTTCAGAGGCGAGCCAGTCAATTAGCTCTGGTGGGTTTTCATAGACGCGGGTGGGAAAGTTGTTGGACCCCACTGACAGCGACGCCATGTCTGGGCGCAACGACAGCATACCGCCACGTTCAGGGCCAGCGCCGGACCGGCCACCAGTGGAAAGCTGGATGATCATTCCCGGGCAGTGCTTTTCCACACCTTCCTTAAGGGCGGCGAACTTTTCAGGATCGGATGACGGCGTTTGATCATCGTTGCGCACATGGGCGTGGCAAATGCTGGCACCTGCCTCAAACGCAGCGTGCGTGGAGTCGATCTGTTCGGCGACCGTGACCGGCACAGCTGGATTGTCTTCTTTGCGCGGAACAGAGCCGGTGATCGCGACGCAGATAATACAAGGTGTGGTCATAACAGGCCTCTAGGTTAGGGCGGTTTCGATGGCGCCAGACAATTTCTGCACTAGCTCATCAATCTGGTCGTCATTGATGATAAACGGCGGGGCAAGAAGGACGTGATCGCCAGTGCGCCCGTCGATTGTGCCGCTCATCGGGTAGCAAATCATGCCTGCTTCAAAAGCAGCGGCCTTGATTTTGCCAGCAATCTTGCGGGACGGATCAAAGGGGTCTTTGGTGTCACGATCTGCGACAAGCTCAATCCCACGGAACAATCCGCGCCCGCGAATATCACCTACATTCGGATGCTGACCAAACTGAGCGTGCAGCGCGGCGGCTAGCTTGTCGCCTTGGGTTTTCACGCGCGGGATCAGGTCACGGTCAAGCATTGCATTCACAACAGCGATGCCAGCAGCGGCAGCCGTTGGGTGGCCCAGATAGGTGTGACCATGTTGGAAAAAGCCAGTGCCGTTTTCAATTGTTTCATAAATTTTCCGGCTACAGAGCATTGCACCAATCGGTTGGTAACCTGCGCCTAAGCCTTTGGCGATACACAGGATATCAGGTGAAACGCCGTCTTGATCACATGCAAACAGACTGCCAGTGCGGCCCATGCCACACATAACTTCGTCCAAAATCAGCAGGATACCGTATTGATCGCAAATCTCGCGAATACGTTTGAAATAACCGGGGGCAGGGGTCACGGCGCCGGATGTCGCACCGACAACAGGTTCGGCGGCAAAGGCCATGACGTTCTCAGGACCGACGCGCAGCAATTCTTCCTCAAGCAGGTTGGCGGCGCGCAGTCCGTATTCCTCAAGCGTCTCATCATCGCGCTTAAGACGGTATTCGTAGCAAGGGTCGATATGGCTCATGTCGATCAAAAGTGGGCCAAATTGCGCACGCCGCCATGCGTTACCGCCAGCGGACAAAGCACCCATCGTGTTGCCATGATAGCTTTGCTTGCGGGCGATCAAACGGCCGCGTTTTGGTTCACCTTTTTCGACAAAATACTGGCGGGCCAGCTTTAACGCGGCTTCCATCGCTTCGGACCCGCCGGACACCAGATACACGCGATCAAGATCACCGGGGGCATGTGCGATCAGCAAATCAGCAAGCGTTTCAGCAGGTTCTGACGTCAGGAATCCGGTGTGCGCATAGGCGAGTTTATCAAGCTGTGCTTTGACCGCATTGATGATCGTTTGATCGCCATGACCCAGACAGGACACCGCAGCGCCGCCGGACGCATCAAGATATTGCTTGCCGGTTTCGTCGTAAAGATAGCAACCTTCGCCGCGCACAGCGACAGGGGGAAGTTGCTTGGTATGACGTGGAAAAATATGTGACATCAATGGCTTCCTTTATGCGGCGCCGGGAATTTGCACATTGCGTCCGCCAGCGTGAAATTGATCAAATGATTGCGTCCATGTTGTACCGGGCCAACGGACGTCCATTTCGCCGAGGCGGGGGCGATAGACGGCAGTGTAAAGCGTGCCAAATCCATAGTTGAACGCGGTGGAATACAAAGGCGGGCGTAGGAACGCGCCGATGAACTTATCTTCTGGATCGCGGTGCAGCGTCAAGCGTTGCAGCAAAAATCGTTCGCGTTCCACGGTGGCCGTGAACCGCGCGTGGCTGATCCATTCGACGTTTTCTTGATGGTTGGTGGCAACCGCCGCATGGGTGATGACCGCGGGTCGATCAGGGGCCATCATCGCCGTGAGGTAGTTCCGGTTGGCGTCTAAAACGGTGACGTTATAGCTCATGTGGGTCGGAACGCGGGCCAAAACCACGCCCGCTTCTTCAGCGGTGGTGCACGTTTGGAGAACGTAGCGCAGGATCAGTGGGACGCCAAAACCAGTGCCAACAACGCGCCTGCCGCCAAAAGTCAGCGATATGGCGAGCCCTGCATCATTCATGCCGTCAACCAATCCCCAAAGCCCATCAGAGGTCCCGATGACACCGCGCCCCTGCCAGTTGGTTTTCAAAAGGAGGCAGTCAAATGCATTGGGATTGTAGTCATAATTGCGCACCAAAACAGGTTCTTTGCCTGGCCAAATGGCTTGTGAGCACCCGGATAGGTAAGGCGGTGGGCAGTAAAAGCTGAGGAACCGCGCGGCCTGATCGCCGCCGCCAGCAAGATCGCACAAGTTGTCATAGAGTGGAACCATTTCAGGCATATGTTCGGCAATGGCACGCCGCCCTGCGAGGTATTTTGGGCGTGCGGAATCCCCCTCGCCAAGCCACCACTTTCGATAGGACGGCCAGTATTCTGCAAAAAGCCCGGCCCATATAGGGCCGGGCAAATCTTCGCTAAGGGCGCGCCAGAGCATTGCTTTTCCTTACAAGATCTTAAACGCAGGTTCAGCAAACGCGGGTCCAGCATTGGCGACTGGCAATGGTTGGCCTTCGACTGTTTGCTTAATGCCGTGAATCCACTTCTTGGCACGTTCATTCAGCTGGAAGTTTTTCGTCATGGAGCGTCCACGCGTCACCAAGATGCCGATGTCAGCACCTTCGTAACGATAGCTTCCCGGTCGCATGATTTGCAAAAAGAACGCTTCGTTTTCGGATTCAACAGCGCGGCGGTGATAATCGAAACGGTCAAAGACAACGCTGCCATCTTCATGCATTTTGTAGATGCCAGTTTCGGGCGATGCGGTGCAGATATCGACGCTATCCTTGGTGTGTTTGATGACCATTTGCGACCAACTGTCGATCATATCGGGGTTGGCCCAGCGGTTGTTCAGCTCTGTTGTGTTCAGATCGAATTTCTTCTTTGAAAATTCGAGCAGGTGGAACAAGAACAGCGGTGCATCTGCGTGGGCAAAGGCCGCGTGGTTCGTCATCGACGACGCGCCCGTAATCCGTGGGTTTAATTCGCCAAGCCAGATTTCGTTCGTCTTTTTGTCGATCAAAAAGTCGAGCTCAAAATACC
Organism: Yoonia sp.; assembly: GCA_028822885.1. Classification (GTDB taxonomy): domain Bacteria; phylum Pseudomonadota; class Alphaproteobacteria; order Rhodobacterales; family Rhodobacteraceae; genus Yoonia. The sequence goes on from JAPKCP010000133.1 coordinate 3,731, forward strand.
CACGATACCCTTCTTTGCGCAACTGTTCACCAAATTGGAACGTCAGTTCACGCGCCTTTTGGCGGACTTTGGGCGGGAATGCCGTCGACAAAATTTCGTTGCCACACCAGCCACCGCGATATGGGGTCAGGTCCTTGAAACCTACCAATTCGGTCATCAATGGGCCAACGATTGTGCCTTCTTTGGTCGCGCATGCCTCAATTGCGGACCCACGACAGTCGATCCGCTTCATAATTTTGATTTCACCTTCACCGATGATTTCATGTTCATGGCGGCGGAAATCTTCTTCGGACTTGATGAAGAATGTTGTGTGGCCGCTGTCTCCAAAGGCCGATTGCAGGACAAGATCATGACCAACGCCTGCTTTTTCACAGGTCTTCTTCAAGTCTTCGTACGATTTCACCTCAGCAAGCACGTTGGGCACGGATGGCACGCCAGCCTTGTTACCGATGCGGACGGTTTCGATCTTGTTGTCCATGTTTGTGCGCAGCTTGGCCTTTGGGAACCAAACGTCAGCGCCCAGATCTTTTGACAAGCGCTCAGTTTCTTCGTCGAACATCAGGAACACAAACTTTGGCTTGCCGCCACGCCGTTTGATAAAGTCGATGACTTCTTTGTGCTGCAACAGGTAGTTGTTGATGTCTTCAATGGATTGGAATTCTGCATGCGGCTGTTCTGACGGGCAGAACACGTTCGGATGCTTGCCGCCGTAACAATCAATATAACAGATGTATTTAAAATTCTTTACCCATTCATCGAGCCCCAAAAGGTTAAAATTGGTCGCCGAAATAAAGTAAATTGGGTCATCGTTGCGGTGAAAGAACCGACGAATTTCCGAGATATTCTTTAAGACAGTAGGCATGATATTCTCCTCTATTTTTTGGCGGCAATTTTATTCTTAGTGGCGTTTTTCCGTTTTTTGGCTTGGGGCAGGGCGGCTAAGGACGCTGGCGTGAACACACGCAATCCAAGATCGGCGCGATACCCGTGGATTTCACTCACATCCAAGGCAAGCATGAACGACAGAATTTCCTGACTGATCACCTGACCGGGGACCAGAATGGGAAAGCCGGGCGGATAGGGGATGATAAAGCTGGCTGAGACAACTTCGTGGCCCGAATCCAGTGCGTCTTTTAGAGTGCCAGTCAGTTCCATGTAGTCGCAGTTTTTGTCATCATAGCTGAGGTAATAGGCCGTCCGAATGTCGCCTTCAGGGGTCACATCATCGGGGCGGAATGCATCGTGAAACCGGCTAAAATCGGGTAACGGTGGATAGTTTTCTGTCAGGTTTTTGACCCGCTTATCGAACGATAGTCTTTCCATCTTGGATGCATCATCAAGCAGCTCGTCCAATTCATTTGCGATCTCAACCAACACTTCGATCAAATACGCGACCGATGACCGGGTTGTCCCGATGTTGGTCATGAACAGAACCGTATTGCGTGAGGTTTTGTTAACCTGAATACCGTATTTATCCATCAGCACAGTGTTCTTAAACGTGTCACCGTTCCAGCCCGTGCCGCCAACAGCCAATGTCACGCGGGTGGCGTCCAAGACAAAGTCGTCCTGTTCCCAACAATCCCACATATCTGTCCAGCCTTGGTCGTTATCAAAATAGCTGGTCACACCACTTTGCCGGTGATGTTCTGGAATCATGTCGCCCGCAGTCAAGACTTTGAAATACTTTTGGAGAGATGGATGCGTGCTGATCGCTTTGCGCAGTGACATCGCAGCTTCGATCTGGCGTTGCACAAATTCGAACCCTTCAAGTTCGACCTGCCTGCGACCCACATCAAGTGACGCGATGATCTGGTAGTTGGGCGATGTTGACGTGTGGGTCATGTAGGCTTCGTGGAAAGACTGTTCGACCTCGCCTTTGAAGTCCTGATCGTTGACGTGAATCATTGATCCCTGACGGAGTGATGTCAGCGTTTTATGCGTTGATTGCGTGGCATAGACCCTGACCCGCGCTGCGGGGGCAGGGATCAAACGGGTGTTCAACAAAACCTCGTCGGTGGCGCCTTCCAGCTCTTTTTGCTGGGTTTCATAAGCGGTGCGGTGCGCATCTGTACGCAGGCGTTCGCGCAGGTTATTGGCGGTCCGCATCGCTGTGCGTTGGCGATATGTTGGGCTGAACCGTGCAAACGCGAACCATGCTTCGTCCCACAGAAAAACAAGGTCAGGCTTAATGGCCAGACATTCTTCCATCACCCGCTCAACATTATACACTAGCCCATCGAACGTGCAGTTTGTCAAAAGCAGCATCCGCACGCGGTCCAATTTGCCCGCAGCCTTGAGCGCCAGCAATTGGAGCTTAATTTCCTTAAGCGGCACAGCGCCGTACATCGAATATTCGTTCAGCGGATAACTATCGAGATACACAACCTCGGCGCCCGCCAAAACCATGCCGTAGTGGTGCGATTTGTGGCAGTCACGATCTACCAAAACGATGTCATTTGGCCGCACGAGGGCCTGCACGACGATTTTGTTACAGGTCGATGTGCCGTTAGTTGCAAAGAAGGTTTGTTTTGATCCAAAGGCGCGGCTGGCAAGTTCTTGGGCTTCTTTGATTGGCCCATGCGGTTCCAAAAGACTATCAAGGCCACCGGACGTTGCAGAGGTTTCTGCGAGGAAAATGTTGGGCCCGTAAAACGCACCCATATCCTGAATCCAATGCGAGCGGGTGATGGATTTGCCCCGGCTAATCGGCATGGCGTGGAACACACCAGTTGGCTGTTTTGAGTATTCGACCAATGCAGTGAAGAACGGAGTTTTATTGCGGGCCGCGACGCCGCGCAGGATATTCAGGTGCAGCTCCATGAAGTCTTCTTGGTTATAGAAAACACGTCGGCAGATCCCAAGATCAAGCCCTGCGATATCCTCAACAGAGCGTTCAGTCACGAGATAAGCATCTAGTTCGGGCCGGACGCGCGCAAGAAGGCGGCATAGTTCTGGCCCATAATTTTCAGGCTCCATCATGTCGATGGCTTTAGCCGTGCCTGCACGGTTCAGATATTTATTCAGGATTTCGTTGTCCAGTTTCGACTTTAGCTCTAGCCCTGGGCGTATAACAATCGCTTGAATGTTATGGTTGAACAGTACCGCAATCAGCGCGTCCTCAAGACTTGGGACAACAACCGCTTCGTAGATAAACGGATCTTCAGTGCGCCGCATCCGCAGGACGTTGCTTTTCAACCAGCGCTCTTGTTGGTCGCTCACGCTATCGACGATCAAAACCTCAAAGTAGGGTTTGGTCAGTGCGCGCGCCTCTGGTGACAGCAATGCCTCGTCGTCGTGTTCTTCTTTGTCGTGGCCGTCGCGTTCAAGTGGAACACTCCTGCGGCGATACGCCCCTGTTGTCAGGGCGCGCGCTGCGCGATGTACTGCAAATGACAGGTCTTCAAAGCTGTTATGGTCAAGCAAGCGGCGTAAATGGTCGAACGCAGCCATACCCGGAAACGCCCAATAAGGTTCGATCAGGGCGAGTGACTCAAACAGAGCTTCTGCCTTTGCGCGGTCGTTTGCGGAGATTGTTGCAGGCGCATTTCGCGCCAGCGACCCTGTGACTTCGCGTAGCGCACTCCATCTGTCGGATCTTAATTGGGTCGCAGAGTAGTAGTCGCTGACAGAATCCATCGGTCGTTCTCCTTAAGTGGGTCTCAACACGATGGATAGGTGCCGCGCCATCGGCGGCACCCCATTGTGATCAGCCTATTTAGTTGCCTTGTCGGCTTTGATGCCGCCACGACGTGGTGGTGCCTGATCAAAGCCATGGTGACGCAGCAGCTTAATCAATTGATGAACCGTCTGTTCCGGTAAGAACACCGGGTTTTACAGGTGGGTTCGGTAATGCGGCTAAATCGATAGCCTGTTCGGTAGTTGTCGCGTCGGGAAAAGGCGTTGCAGTACCAGCAGTTGGGTTTGCTAAGGGTTCGGCTGCGAATGCAGGCGGCGCTTTTTGGGCGAAGTTGGACCCAATGCCTGACCCCGTTGATAACTGAGGATACGGCACGCGCATTTCGGGGGCCATCGTATCAAGCCCTGCGGTCGCCCCTTTGCCGGGAAGCTCAAGCGGGCCCAGTGTTTTGAGGTATGCGTCCGTGCCGCTGGCCCGGTCATATACGGAAAAATCAGTTGAACGGTCGCGGAAGGATTTGAGAACTTGGCCCAGACCTTTCATCCCTGTTTCACGCTGGCGGCGTACCATGTCGAGGTCGATCTCAATCGGGAACATATCCTCTTGGCCGCCTGACTGGTGCAATACCATCGACGTTGGATCAACGACGCAAGATTTGCCGACACCACCTGCACCCAACCCGTTCACGTCAATCACATAGCATTGGAATTGCACGGCCGTGGCGCGCGCGATTGCCAGTTCTGCGTCGCGGTCTGTTGTGCCGGTTAGGACAGGGTGCAACAAAACTTCGACACCCTGTGCAGTGAGCTGGCGCGTCGTTTCAGGGAACCACATATCATAACAGATCGACAGCCCAAAACGGCCCACGTCAGGCACGTCAAACACGCAAAAATCTGTACCTGCTGCAACGCCCGACTCGTAAGGGCGGAACGGGAACATTTTAGCATAGCGGCGGACAATCTCACCCTGCGGATTGATCACGAATGAGGTGTTATACGTCCGCCCATCCACAGGATCGGTGATAAACATTGAACCGGGGATCAGCCAAACGCCGTGTTTGACCGCAGCGGCCTGAAACCGCTCTAACGTCTCATTTTCTGGCGCCAACGCGTATTGATCCAAAGGTCCGAACGGTGCCAACTCGGAAAACAACACCATCTGAGTCCAAGGAAAGCGTATCATCAAGATATCAAGGCGCTGAAGCATCCCTTCAACGTTTGATTCAAGAGCATGGACGTGCATTTGGACGCCCGCAATTGCGAAAGGGGTCATGTTCTAATTTCTCCGTGAATACGGAGGCGCCCGAATCGGGTCAGCAAAATCTCCGCACAGGCCATTTATTACGCCCGAACCACAAGAACGGAAACAGGTGATCTTCGCACAACCCGATCTGCGTTCGAGCCAACAAGGA
>JAPKCP010000134.1 GCA_028822885.1 Yoonia sp.
GGTTTCGGTGCCAATCTCAAGACCCGCATGCGTTGCCGAACTGATCCGCTGTGTTTGGCAAAACGTCTGGAGGGCCTCTTGCGAGACACTAGACCTATGCCCTGCCCAATTGCGCAGCGGAGTGGGGTGCAGGACCCGGATTTAAAAACCGCGTCGTTGACAACTTGCACAAGTGGTTTGACGAAGCGCAGCCCGGCCTAAAAGAGACGTTAGATAAGCGGATCAACAGTCTATGGAAGCGGTTGGTGATCGCTCCGCTGATGCAGATGACCGAGGAGCAGCAACCAGAAGTAGCCTCGGACGCTGAGGCGAAAACGCAACTGGGTTATCTGTTTGTTATTGATGATCTGCACCCATGCTGGCCCACGCATCGCTAGGCCCAGATCCCATGGTCCGCCCTTGTGTCATAGTGATGACGCGGTCGGCCAAGCGCGTAAGAAGCCTCTGATCATGGCTGACAATCAATACGGCTGTGCCGGCCTCTGCCGCAGCACGTAACAGCACGCTAATCTGGTGGGTTGATGGACTGTCCAGGGCGCTTGTTGGTTCATCTGCAGTGATCATAACAGGCTGGCCGATCATCGCGCGCGCGAGTGCTGCGCGCTGACATTGACCTATGGATAACTCATTTGGGCGGGCTTCAGGATCGATTGTCTCCAGTCCAACAGATGCTAATGCAGCCAGCGCCTTGTCCAAAAGAACCGTACGTTTGAGGCGGCGTTTGTGAGGTGCGGTGAGTGGCTCCGCAATTGATCGCCATATCGGCCAGTGCGGCACAAGGCTTGAGACTGGGTCCTGAAAAACGGGTGAGATAGCTGCGGGGCGTGAAAGTTCCGGAGTCCTAATAACTTGGCCAGAGGATGGCTGTTCCAACCCCATGACAAGTCGCAAAAGCGTGGATTTTCCACAGCCCGATGGCCCCTGTAGCCCGACGATTTCTCCTGCAGCAATGGCAAGTGAAGCGTCTTCGATTACCTGCACCCGGCCTCGGTCATAATCAACCGAAACGTGCGAAAGTTGCAAAAGTGGGGGCGAGGGTGGTTTGATGTTTCGGGATGGCAGTGGGGACAGCGCGCTTAGCAGCCGAACCGTTTCAGCCTGTGCAGGGGCACATCGCAAAGTATCAGGTGTACCGGTTTCTACCAATCGCCCCTGATGCAGCACGCTGATGCGGTCTGCATTGCGAAGCACCAACTCAACATCATGGCTGATCAACAGTACCGCGCGCCCGAGCGCCCGCAAAACATCCAATACGGCTTGGGCGCGGTCAGCATCCAACGCACTTGTCGGCTCATCTGCGATGATTAAGGGGCAGTCCAGCGCCGCAGCCGCCGTGATCGAGGCGCGCTGCAGCATTCCACCGCTCCAGGTATGCGGACGCTGCACCATGCGCGTCGCAGCGCTTTCCACGTCGAGCGATTCCAGCCGCTGCGCGATCTCACGCCAGTCTTGCACCATGTCGTGGCAACGCCACGCTTCGGCTACGTGGTCACGCACAGCACGCAGCGGATCGCATGCAGCCCAGGGGTTTTGAGCAATGAACCCGACCTGACGTCCGCGCACGTTTTGCCACGCGCGACTGTCGGCAGGAATCATGTCACGTCCGTTTAGGTACATCTGACCGGTGACGTGCGTGCCAGGCCGGTGCAGGCCAATCAGTGCTTTGGCAATAGTCGATTTTCCAGCGCCCGATCCACCGACCAAAGCAAAACACTCGCCCGGATGCACCTGAAACGAAACATTACAAACGGGTGTCTCTCCCGAAGGGTATGTGATGGTTAAATTACGGCAATCCAGAACAGGCATCATCTAACGCTCCTTAATGCTGGCTACATCACGCAGGGCGTTGCCCAAAAGATTGGCCGCGAGCACAGACAGAAAAATCAGCGTCGCGGGCGCAATCAAAAGCCAAGGTGCAATCGAAAAGAACAGTCGCGATTCTGATAACATGGCCCCCCATTCTGCTTGAGGCGGCTGCACACCAAGACCAAGAAACGAAAAACCGGAAATGGCACCGATCATTCCCCCAAGCGCTAGGGTGGCGATGATTCCTAACTGCACTGCAACACTAGGCAGGATATGCCCTGCGATAATGCGCCAATGCGGGATGCCCGCCATCTGGGCTGCGATAACATGGGGTTTGTGTCGCGCATCAAGCGCCATCGAGCGCGCCAATCGCGCATACCACGCCCAATCCGCAATGATCAGTGCTATGAGCAAGTTGATAAAACTGGGACCCAATATGCCAAGAATTGCGAAGGCAAGAACAAGGCCCGGCAAGGTCAGCGTGATATCAACGGTGCGCATGATCAGTGTGTCGATGACACCTCCGGCAAGGCCTGCGAACGTACCGAGTACCAACCCGATGGCAAAGACCGAGCCCAAGACCAGCGTTGCCGCTCCGATGGAGCGGTGCGCGCCGTCCATTGCACGGCTGAAAAGATCACGTCCTGTGGCGTCGGTTCCAAAAGGATGTGCAAAACTGGGGCTTTTCATAGCGTTGATGTAATTAGGGACATCTGGTGCATACGGGGTCCAAACCATCCCAAGGGTGGCAAAAAAAAGCAAAACCAATGCCAGTAAAATACCGGCACATCCGCCTCGGTGTCGCCAAAGACGCAACACTATCCCGCGCTCGCTGTTCAGCGATGCAATTTTTGGGCGAGTAATGTCGATCAGGCTCACCGTACTTCCTCCCGCAGGCGAGGGTCCATCGCCAATGCAATCAGATCAATCAAGAGAGCAGCGGCGACATAAGAGAGGGCTGCGATAAGCACATAAGCCTGAATGACAGGGTAATTGCGCGCGCTCAGCGCCTCAAGCAAGTACGCCCCCAGACCGGGCCACGTAAAGATCACTTCAATGAGGGGCGCGCCACCGACCAGCGCACCAATGCTAACGCCGATGGCTGTGAGAAACGGCAAAAGCGCATTTGGAAGCGCATGGCGCAACAAAATGCGCTGTTCGGTCGCCCCACGGGCACGGGCAACGTCAGCATAATCACGGGCCATTTGTTCCAGTAAGCCCGCGCGCAATAACTGGGTCCAGCCAGCAGCCCGATCAATGCCAATGATGAAAGCAGGTATAAGTGCTGCCGTCCAAACGCCGTCGGACAGCACACGGCCCACGCTGAATCCAACGATGATGAATTGAAGCGCCAACAGCCCAAGGATGAAAGTTGGCAGTGAGGCCCCTATCTGGGTATAAAGTCGAATTAAACGATCCGGCCATCGATCGCGATAATAGGTTGCGATCAGTGCAAACAACATCGACAGAATGATCGATATGACCAGTGCTGTGCCCAACAGGATCAGCGTCGCGGGCAGACGGTCAAGGATTTCGTCAGTAACTGATCCGCGACTGGTAAAGGAGTGACCCAGATCACCGTGCAGCACACGCCAGAGCCAGTCTAAGAACTGCACAACCAACGGTTGGTTCAGGCCCAGAACTTCACGTGTGGTCTCTATCTCTGTGGCGGTCGGGTCCTGCACACCACGAGCAAGCAATACACGTGTCGCCGGATCTCCGGGTGCTAAAGGCAGAATTGCCCAGACGATGATGCTTGCAGCAAAGGCTGTCGCGATCGCCTGAACAATCCGCCAAAGCGCTGGGACAATCACGCCGCAGTGCCTTTATCTGCCCAAACTCCAATCACTCGTTTGGCGCCGTCTGCCAGCTGATGTGATGCCAGGCGACGCCGGGCACATATTCAGACCACGCGTCGCTGACCAAAGCGCGTTCTACCAAAATTGTCAGCGCAAACGCATAGGGATCATCGTCCACAAGGATTGCCTGAATATCGGCAAGGATTGCAGTGCGGTCTGTCAGGTTAACGGTTTCATCTAATCGGTCGATCAGGACATCCATTTGCTCATTGCAATAGCCGCCATAGTTGCGGTCCCCTTCGCAAGCGACATGACGGTTCAGAAAGCCGCTTACTGCACCCACGGTGGCAGTGCCCGTTGCGACCATCGCAAGATCCCATTCAACCAGATTGTTCAGTGTAGACTCGCGGACACTGTCGACTGAAACAATGCTCGATAGAATTCCTATTTGCGACAAATACGCCTGCACTGCATTGCTCAACGGCACCAGATCAGGTTGCTGCGGATAGATCATCAGCGTGAGGTCAAGCGTTTCTCCATCGCGCGAACGGGTATCTCCATCGCGGACCCATCCGGCCGCATCAAGGCGCGCGTTGGCGCCATCCACATCAAAGGTATAATTTTCCACGGCCCAGTCAAAGCGCGGGTTATACAGGCCCGTTGCGGGGATTTTAGCATCGTGGAAAATAGCGTTTGCAATCTCTTCGTAATTGATCGCTTCCATGACAGCTTTGCGCACTGCCACGTCCTCAAACGGGCCATCAGTGACATTCATCATACCCATGAAGCCCCCTGTTGAGGGCGCACCGAGGACAAGGTTAAGATTTGGCGTCGCTGCAAAGACGGGGGCTGCCGAAATTGGCGGGTAAAGCGCGATGTCGATTTCACCGTTTTGCACCGCAAGAATGCGCGCGTTTACGTCAGATACAAAACGCAACTCGACACCTTCCATCGCAGGCTGACCTTGCCAGTAGCCGTCAAAGCGTTCGGCCACCATGCGCTGGTCGTTCAATTCAACAAGTCTGTAGGGGCCGGTGTGGATGCCTGCACCAATCAGCTGATCGTAGTTTTCTTCAGTGGCAAGCACTGTCTCTACGTCGATGATCATCAAACGGCTTTCATGGGCCAAAATGTTGGGCAGTTCAGGCACTGGAACGCCGGTTTGTACGGTAATCTCCAGCGGACCTGTCTGGGTGAATGTAGCCTCGACGGGCAAGACGGCTTGCGTGCCGCTGCTGTGCTCACGGAAATAGGCGATTGAGGCTAAAACTGCGGGCACATCCATAGCGCGCCCGTTTTGGAATGTGACGCCGTCATGGATCGTGATGATCCACGTTGTATCGTCAGCGCGTGTCAGGCTTTCGGCAAGCCACGGCGTAATCGTAGCGTCTGGCTGAAACTTCATCAAAAGCTCGCCTTGGCCGAATTCCTGCATCCAAAAGCCCTGTTCAACTGGATCCATTGACCGGATCTGAAACCCAGTTGCGATGTTGATAATTGTGTCTTCGGCCAGAACTGGCATGGCTGTGAACGCGCCCAAAGCGAGCGCACTACCTGTGACAAGTGAACGAAATTTCATGATAAAGTCTCTCTTTGGATGATGTTGGTAGGGTGAGAACCCAACGCAGATTTTGCTATATGGAAACTGAGATCGGGGGCGCTGCCACCTTGGACAAGCACCTCGTTAACGAAGCGGCGTGTCGCGTGGCGATTAGGCAGTCGGAACCAGTTCCCTTGCGGGTAAAGGACAAGCACTGGGCCCTTATTGCAGGGGAAAATACAGCCTGTGCGGGTCGTCAGGCAGCGATCAAAAATACCCGCATGTTTCAGCTCGTCCTTGAGCATTTCTCCAAAAGACGCCGCACCGTGGATCGCGCAGCGCGGCCCTGTGCACATGAGTAAGTGAAAGTCATAATCAGGCGGCATGTTCCAGCCTGGCTTGCCGAGGCTGGGGCGCACATGTTCAACGGATTTTGCAGGTTGGGGGTGCGCAAGCGTTGCCGCGGTGAATTGCGCCAATAAGGTCGGGTCGGTCGCCAAATCTGGACCGAACGAGACAGTCGTATCCGCATTTTTTCCGCGCTTGCGCCAATCGGCCACAACACCGGGCAGCCAGTTTAACAAGCCTTCGGGAAACGGCACGCCAAGCGGCTGCACGCGAATTTTCCGCAAGCCCTCCAGCCGTAAGGTATCCAGTGCATCGATCAGACTTGGATCAGCACCTTCGAGCCGGATCAAGCGCGTCGTGCCGTCCACCGCTATTTTACAAGCGGCTTCCAGACGATCGAAGGCACGATTACTGAGCGAGTAGGCCGACACGACAAACAGCACGGCTTCCTGACCGTTCAAGACAGCACCTGCGCTGCAGGCTTGATGATTAAGCAGGCGGGTAGGCGGGGGGCGGTTGAATATTTCTCCTGCGATAGGACATCGTCATTCTCATCCGCAGGTAAATCACTCAACACACAACAAGTGACACGGGTTTCGCCGTCACCAAGCTTGCACCGTTGACCGCAGCTATCTGTGGCCATGTAGCCGCTGACATAAGAAACGTGAGTGATACTGTCACCCGTAGCAGCGATCGTCGCTAACGGGTTTTCCACAAGATCAAAGCGCGTCTCACAAATTTGCCCTATCATAGAATAAGGTTGCAAATCTTTGATTGTGTAAAATTTCTGGTCCATCTCGCCCTCCGCGAAACAGCGGGGGTGTGAGAAAACCAGATTTATGTTCAGCTTGCGCCAGTATTGCCATCTCTAGTATCCTTCCAGACGCCCCGCCTGGGTTAAGTTTCTATGCGATGGCAGGTCTCCTGACTTGCGGGTCATTGCTTGGCCAACCTTCCCGGGAGTTGTCCCAGTGGTATTTTGGCTTCGCTAACCGCTCACAGTTGCGGGGGCAGTCACGGTTTTGGCGCCTCTAGGCTATTCCTCACCGTATTCCCTTTTCATTCCAGACGACACTTTGGCCGCCAGAAACCATCAAAAAATTACTTGCAGATTCGATTGGAAGAGGCAACTTCAATTCAAACGGTGCATGCTTGCCCAAAAGGAGTGAATGCTTTGAAGCCAAGCATTGGCCGCGGGATCTGTTTAGTGAAGCGATGGTCCTGTGCGACGACATTGTTGAGGCTTTATAAGACGTTCACAATATCGCCATGGGAATGGCCGTGGTCTTCTATCTCTGCCTGATGCTCGACCATAATTGCTCCAATCTGGCAAAATCATGTAATTTGCTCCCAGCTTCACACGACAACGTGAACCCCACCGCCGATGCGAGGGTCAATGCAAAGCGCAGGAATGATATCGCCTGTGGTGTCATCTTCTAATTTCCACGGGTCTTGGCACGCTTGCTCTATCCCCCCGGGGGGATATATGGTTTGCTTATGACAGAACACATCCTCCATGCGACCCACCCAGAGATCGTGAACCGGCTGAAACGCGCCAACGGCCATCTTTTAAGCGTAATTGGGATGTTCGAGACGCAACGCCCCTGCGCCGATATTGCCCAGCAACTTCATGCAGTCGAGAAGGCTATTACCCAAGCCAAACGCACCCTTATTCAGGATCATATCGACCATTGCCTTGATGCGGCTATGGCAGGTGCCAGCAGTGATGGCGCGCCTGCAACGGCGGAGTTCAAGGCGATCACCAAATATCTATGAGGTCTCAAAATGCTCTCCATTCTTGCTGATCGTACCTACCGACATCTCTTTTTAGCCCAGATCACAGCCCTGCTGGGAACCGGTCTGGCCACTGTCGCACTTGGATTGCTTGCCTATGATTTAGCCGAGGAACGTGCGGCTTTGGTTCTGGGGACGGTCTTTACGATCAAGATGGTGGCTTACGTGGCTGTAGCCCCGATAGCCGGGGCCTTTGCCAACCGCTGGCCACGCCGCACCATGCTGGTCAGCCTCGATTTGATCCGCGCAGCCGTGGCGCTCTGCCTGCCATTCGTAAATGAAGTCTGGCAGGTCTACGTCCTGATCTTTGTACTGCAATCCGCATCCGCCGCGTTCACGCCTACGTTTCAGGCGACAATCCCAGACATCCTGCCAGAGGAGGAGCGTTACACGCGCGCCCTGTCCCTGTCTCGACTGGCCTATGATCTAGAAAACATCATCAGCCCGATGCTGGCCGCGATCCTGCTGGCTTTTGTCAGCTATCAGGCGTTGTTCTTTGGAACCGTCATTGGGTTTGCCGGATCAGCCCTGCTTGTCGTTTCCGTGATGCTGCCTAGCCCAAAGGCAACCACACAGCGTGGCATCTACGAGCGCACCACACGCGGCCTGCGCATTTACCTCGCTACACCGCGCCTACGCGGGCTGCTGTCCCTGAACCTTGCCGCGGCTGCGGCAGGTGCGATGGTGCTGGTTAATACTGTCGTGCTGGTGCGCTCTGATCTGGGTTTGGATAATATGCAAGTGGCCATAGCCCTTGGCGCATTCGGGAGCGGTTCCATGCTTGCCGCTCTCTTATTGCCTCGGCTTCTGGATAACAGACCTGACCGTCCAGTGATGATAGGGGGTGCCACAGCGTTGGTTGTCACCCTCTTGGGTCTCGCCGCTATTGTTTTGATTGACGGTTTGCACTGGTCGCAACTCCTGATTGGGTGGCTCATCATCGGCGTGGGTTTCTCAACCGTTCTGACCCCGTCTGGTCGTTTACTGAAACGCTCGGCGCATGCTGAAGACAGGCCCACCGTGTATGCAGCCCAATTTGCTTTGTCGCATGCTTGCTGGCTTTTGGCCTATCCCTTGGCTGGTTGGTTAATCACTATGTTTGGGACAGCAACGGCGTTTGTAGCGCTCGCACTGCTGGCTTCTTTTGGATTGGCAGGAGGAATTATCCTCTGGCCGCGTGATGATGAAGGGGCTGTTGAACATAACCATGGCGATCTGCCAACGGATCATCCTCACGTTCAAGATGGTCGCGTCCACAGCCACCCCATTATCATTGACGATTATCATCAGAACTGGCCACGTTTGAGGGAACTTGAAAGCCACCACGGCTAGAGCGTGACTGCCTGCGTTTGCATTCAGTATTAAAGCAGCCAATGAAGCAAGCGCAGCGAAAGTTTACTTTCCACCAAAATGACCGCCGTCGCTTCTGGCCCAAAATTGCAATCCGGCCTTCATCCAAATGCTGCGTCGCAGCTTTCGCATTGCTGCCAT
>JAPKCP010000135.1 GCA_028822885.1 Yoonia sp.
CAGCCGCGAGAAAGAGCGTGATTTTCATGATGCCCTGATGGATCAGGTGCGTCAGTCCGCCAATCGCTGCCAAAGGTGAAACAAGCGCAATTCCGAGGGTGATATAGCTGACTTGGCTGATGGTCGAATAGGCCAGCCGTTTTTTCAGATCGTCCTGTCTTAATGCACAGATAGACCCCCACACGATTGTGAAGGCCGCGAGTAAGACAAGCGGTGTGGCAAGGCCCAACGCTTGTACTGTGTCCACACCGAAAATGTCATAAACGATGCGCATGATGCCGAAGGCGCCAGCCTTGACGACTGCGACCGCGTGTAAAAGTGCGCTGACCGGTGCTGGGGCCACCATTGATAGTGGTAGCCAGCCATGCAGCGGAACCAGCGCCGCTTTGACGCCAACCCCTATGATCAGCAATATGAAGATAGCGATCAGTGCAAAGGAATGTGTCTGTGGTAGATCGCCAAGCATGCCGCGCGGTGTGAAAGTCACGTCACCGGCCAGCGCATAGAGCCAGATCGTACCAAGCGTCAGGGCAAGCCCACCACCGAGCGTATAGGCAAGATAGATTTTCCCAGCGCGATGCGCCTCAGCCGTGCCGCGATGGACAACAAGTGGGTATGTTGCAAGGGTCAACAATTCGAAGAAGATTAAGAAGGTAAAGAGGTTGCCCGCCATGGCGATGCCAACGGTTGATGCAACGCACAGGCTGAAGAAGCCAAAAAAGCGGCTGCGATCTGCCCCATTTTCCAGATAGCCAATCGCGTAGATAGTCGTGATCAGCCACAGGATCGCCGAAAGGGCAAGGAACAGAACCGACAGCGCATCTGCTTTGAGATGCAAGTCGAGCCCCGGTGCCACAGTGAAACGCACGTCGGGCGCTCCACCTTGAACAACCACGACCGTCAGCCAGATAACCAGTGCAACTTTAACGCTTGCTGCAGTGAGGTTTATGGTCGTCCTCAATCGGCTGGCGTGCTCTGGAATCATGAGGATAATCGGGGCGGCACCGAGTGATGTCATCAAGATTGCAATGGGCAGAAACTCACTCATTTTAAGGCGATCTCCAGAAGGGAAAGTGGGAAGGCCGAGGCCAGGCCAAGGAGGAGAGCCGATGTGGCAAGCCCAAGTGCAGCAACATCTCCAGTGCGCCAAGGTGGGTGATGCGCGTCGAGGGAAACATGCGGGCCACCACGCAGGCAACGCGACACAACGCGGGAAAGATAGGCAGCGGATAGCGCCGTCCCAAGCAGGATCAAAGCGACCCAGATCCAAGCATCCCGCGCGATTAGCCCATCAATCAGAATCCATTTACCAATGAAGCCCGCAGTCGGAGGCAAACCGATAAGGCTGATAGACGCGATAGCAAAGGCGAACTCAGCAGCGCCGGGCCGCAACTCTTTCCGGTTCAGACCAGAGAGACGGTCGTGCCCAAGTTCTTCGGCGATGCGCCCAACAGCGATGAACATCGCCGCCTTTGCGAGTGCGTGTGACAACATCAAAAGCGCTGCCGCCTGCCAAAGGCCATTTTGCTGCAAGTTGTCGCCTGCAAGACCAATTGCCATCGCAATTAAGCCGATTTGCGCGACAGTTGACTGTGCAACCAACAGCTTAAGCCGTGTGGCCTGAAGCGCGCCCCAAGCCCCCCAAAGCATCGCACCAGCACCCAACACCGCAATCGCAAGGCGCAGAGTTTCCATGCCCACACCACCCTCCATCGAAATACGAAGAATGACATAAAGCGCGCCCTTCACGACAAGCGCCGACAGCAAAGCGCTGGCAACGGGTGTTGCGCTTGAATGGGCCGCAGGCATCCAGAAGTGCAGTGGAAAAAGCGCGGCTTTGACGGCGAGCCCGGCAACAATAAGCGCAAGCGCGATCCGACCAGACGTCGTGTCGGCCAATAATGGCACCACCTCAATATCAACACGCCCGACTGCGCTATAGGCCAAAGCCACCCCAAGCAGCAACAGAAGGCTGCCCGCGAGGCCCGCGCTGAGGTAGTCGAAGGCTGCACGCAACGCACTGGGCGTGCCTGATAACGCCGTCAGACCGACGGCGGTCAAGCCCAGAATTTCGAAAGCGACATAGATGTTGAAAAGGTCACCGGACAGGAACAAGGCGTTCAAAGCACCAAGTGTCGCAAGCCAAAGAGGCCAGAAACCAGCACGCATTGTCGCAGCTTTTTCTGACACGTTGCTTGATGGCCAAACGCCCCAGCTTGTTGCCTGAATGGACACGACGATGCCGACACCTGAGGTCATGAGCAACATCAGGGCCGCAAGCCCGTCTGCAACAAAAACGATCCCAAGCGGCGCGATCCAGCCACCAATAGCAATCTCTTGCGCACCATTTTGGAGCACATCAAGCGCCAGCCAAAGCGCGATAATCCCAGTTAGAATGCTGGCGGGTAGGCCCCAAAGCCCAGCAGCGCGCGGGGTCGCCGCCGCGCAGACAGCGGCAAGCAAGGGGAGCAAGATGAGTAATGAAATGTCACTCATCATCTTGCCCGTCGATCCGTTCGGCCAGAGCCAACAGCGCAGCAGTCACCCCGACAAGAACAACGATCCCCGTCAGAACGAAGGCCTGTGGCACGGGATCGGTCACGCCTGCGTTCCGCGCAGACGCAAAAATAAGCACTGCAATTCCGATTGCTAGCACGTTTAGAGACAGTACGCGCAAAAGCATGTCTCCATAGGTGGCAAGTTGGTAAAGTGCCAGACCGACTAGGCTAGACCCAGCGCAAATATAAATCAGTTCGGATGTCATTTCATGGCCCTCCGGGGCGTACCACAGAACAGCAGGCAGAGCATGGCGGCAATGGAAAGCGTGAGCGCCGACTCGATTGCGATGATCCAGACTTTTTCAGCACCGTCGGGGTAGAGCAGGAGTGTGCCCGTCAAGGCCTCAGTTCCGAGCGCTGCAAGTGTGAACACTGCAAGTCCCGCAAAAGCGATCATCGTTCCCCACGTTAGGAGGCGCGGCGTGGGCAATGCAAAGCCGCCCAGCAAAAGGACAAGCAGCCCACCAGCCAACATCGCGCCAGCTTGAAAGGCACCACCCGGAACGCTTGCGCCCTGCCAAAGCAAATGTCCGGCGATAAAGGCGCACATCGGCACAATGATGCGCGCGAACGGCAGCATTAACTGACCCAAGACGCTGGGTTGCGGAAAGGCAGGCGCAACGATGCGCACCAGAACAAGCGCTGCGAACAGCACTACAATTTCAAGCAAGGTGTCCCAGACACGAAAGTTCAGAAGCACCGCTGTCACGGGATTGGTCACGCCACTTTCGGCCAGCCGTTCGCTCACGAGCGCTGGATACACGGCGGTACCTGACGCCGTGTAAACGGCCCAAGCAATCGCGCCGGCGAAAGCACTCGCGATTAACGCCGCGAAAAACCGATGAACAGGGGGCGACATGCGGTTTTCCACTTGCTTCAAACGACGGGCACTTCGCAGCAGTAATGCTCCGGTCAGGCCAGCGCCGATTGCAGCCTCAGCGAGTGCCACATCGGGCGCTCCGAGGCGCACGAAAGAGAGAGCCACCAATAGTCCAGTTACCACAAAGCCCGCGACAGTCGCGACGCGGTCGCGCGCGCGCAGCGCAGCCGCCGCAGTGAAGACGATGCCAAAGGCGAGCAAAATGTCAAAAGCTAAACTCATTCAAGGTCAGCCTTCGATAAATGCGCGCGTGCAATAAGGTGGCCGATCGTAGCACCAGACAGCGCGACCAATAAAACGCAAAGCCCAAGCGCTGGAAGGCTGGCCAGACGACCTGTCAGGCAGGCGGCACCAAGTGCGATCAAGGTCAATCCTGCCGTATCCGCCTTGGTTAGGGCGTGCAGCCGGGACATAACATCGGGAAGGCGCCACACACCCAGAGCCGCGATCAAAAGAAAGCCCACACCAACGGTCATAAATATTAGGCCAAGCACATACAAAACTGCAGTCATGGTTGTGTTCTCCTTATGGCGACAAATGCAATTCCGGTCACCGCAGCAAGGGCGGCGAAAACCATCGCGATATCAAACAGCGCAGGCGCATTATCCGCCGCACCAAGAACGATTAGTGTCGCAACCGTTCCCGTCCCAGCAAGCTGCGTGGCAAGGATACGGTCTGCAGCAGTTGGGCCGAGAATGAGTCTCGGTAAGGCTGCGAGCGTGGCAACGAGCGTACAGAGCGCGAGAAAATGTAGGATCATTGCGCCATCTCCCTGTACTCAAGTTTGTAGAGGTCGGCGATGTGCGCCTCGAGCGCTGCGAGTTCGGTGCGTGTGGCATCCGAAAGGTTAAGCGCATACACAGTGAGTATGTCGTCTTCAATCTGAGCAGTAAGCGTGCCCGGTAAAAGTGTGATTGCGAGAGCGAAAAGCTGACGGGGACGTCCTTCGGGAAGGCAGGTGCGCCAATGCAGGCATCCGGGTTGGAGTGTCTGTGGCCATAGGCTGCGCCAGCTCACGTCGATTGCGCCGCGCAAAACCCCGACGATAGCAAATTTTGCAAAGCGTAGCCCTCCGAGGGGCGAGAGCCGGAGTTGCGTAGAGGCTGGCAAAAATAGGGTAAGCGCGCCACCAATAAGCGCAGTCGGGACGCCCACGATCCAGCTTACTGGGTCATCCCAGTGAAATCCTGCCCAAAGGATGATGAGCACGACACCAGTCTTCACGGCGCCTCTCATTCGCCCAGACAAAAGTGATCCGTCCGAAACCTCTGCGGACAGCTGCGCCGTGGCGGGTGGCGCGTCCTGCTGGTCGATTGACGAAATATCTTGAATGGGCATAAAATCTCCTGGGACAGCGTCAAAAGGCGCTAGTGTAAAAGTTCGGATATCGCGACGCGCTTCCGTCCGGTTCTTAGTGGGACCCGGATTTTCAACGGTTTGGACAATGTTCGGATGAGGCGGGCTCCTTTGCGACCCACATTCACGACACAAACGCGCAAGTCGCGGGATTCATCCCTGCGTTTGGCCGAAAAAAGAAAACTGAGTGAATGTTCGGGCCCATGATTTTGGGCGGGCAGGCGAAGCACTTTGCGGTGCAGGACCTGAGCGATTTTTCTGGGCGTATTGCTGCTCGTAATCAATGTTGAAAGTTGTCAACTTTTGCTCAGCGCAGAACGAGTATCAACGAACAACCGCAGTGATGATAGTACTCAGCATGAACTGCGCCCAAGCCGCCTCAGTTGGTATCTGCAGGCTGAGTCGTAAGAAAGCACAGCAATGCTGCCGCGAACACACCGAAATGCGCGGCTTAGTGCTTTCTTTTCTGGTCAGTGGCGTTGCCGAACCCCGTTAGATTTGGCCACCCAAATCTTGCGCGAGTGCCTGTATCAATGTCGCATCGCCATCGCCAATTAGTGCAAAATCGATATCGGATGTGCTCCAATACCCCACTTTACGGTTTGGATATTCCGCAAGCCGAAATGGTAAGATCGGCTGTTCGGCAGGATGTCGGCTCAGTGTCAGCGAATATCGCCCACCACTTGCGTTTTCATAGATGAACTGCCCAAGCGGACCTTCTTTCGTTCCCAGAAGCCGCGACCCAACTAGGATCATGCCATGCCCCGAGAGGTCTGGCGCATCAATGGGAGCCCCAACCTTTTCAGAGAGCCACGCAGCAGCGCCATTAATGGCGTCACCACTGAACTCGACAGGGTGCAACTTGTCATCGGCAAAAACCAGATGGGCCCCCACCGCTTCTGACACGTATTCAGGCATCCCAGGTTCTTGTGCCGACCACGTTGCATTTCCCCACCAACCTATCGCCACGAACGCACAGGCAGCAGCAACTTGAGATCCAATGCGACCCCAAGAGCCAAACGCAATTACTTTTTGTGGCGTGCTGCGTCGGTGAATGGCCGCTGCAAGCCGGCGTTCTAGCCGCGCAGTCTTAAGGTTCTGTGGTTTCGTATCAAAGGTATCCAAAGCATCATTGATCTGGGCCTTCTGTTGGGAAAAAGCATCAAATTGCGCGCGCGCTTCTGGGTCTACATCCAATTGCGCTTCAATCTCAGCGGCTTCTTCTGGTCCGAGTTCGCCGTCAAGGTAGGCGTTAACGCCAGTCAGTACATTTTCATTCATCCGCTTTACTCCTTACAGACGACCAATTTAGGTCGTGTAGGTTTCAATCCATCAACAATCTGGCGTAGTGCTGTGCGTCCTCGGCCAATCCGACTATAGAAAGTGCCGAGCGGCACATCGAGTACATTTGCCGCCTCAGTATAGCTCATCTCTTGCAGAGCGATGAGGACGATGGGCTGACGTTGCGACTCGGGGAGTTGGTCAAGCGCATCAAGCACCTGTTGCAATTCAATCCGCTTGGTCGGATCAGTCGTATCCACAGGCTTTGGCAGCATAGGTTTTGCTTGCTCGCGCACCTGATGGCGACGACGCTCGCTTATGTGCGTGTTGTGCATAATGCGAAACATCCAGACCCGCAGGTCGGTGCCGGGTTGCCAGCTTTCTGATGCTGCGATCGCCTTCAACAACGTTTCCTGTACAAGATCTTCCGCGGAGTCACTGTTACGTGTCAGAACAAGCGCATAGCGTCTTAGACTTGTCGAATAGTCATGTATACTTCGTTCAAGTTCTTTCCGTACGGCCATCCGGTACCCCTTTGAGGATATTATACTCGCGCTGGAAAGGGATTTCATCCCTGTGTAATAAATTTATTTTGGATCCGCCTTTTCTGTCCGATTTCTAGGGATGAAAACCTACACCTGCGCGTTTGTGTAAATAGATACGCAAGGAGATCGTAGAAGTGACTAAAACTCCGGAAGTCATAGAAGGGGGTGAAACCCCGCAAAACATGATCGTTCCATATGATCCGACAGCCGTACGGCGCCGGTGGTGGCATCGGTTTAAGCCACGTTTAAGCTGGTTCAGGCCTCGCTTTAGTCGGCGTGGTGCGAAGGTTATGATCGTAGTCCTTATTCTTGGGGTGGTCACTAATTACGGCATCATTAATCCCATGATTCATCAGATTGATGCCAATCCTGAGTTTCGGGCCGCCTTTATCCCCGAGAATGGAAGTGTTGCTGTTGCTACTGCTGCTGCCCTCATGGACCGCGAATTAAACTTGAATGGCTGGACTCCGAATGATCCTTGGATCGCGCCGTCCGGACTTCTTGATAATTTGCCAAACTTTCAGATCGGCGTGGTGAATGCCGTAGGCCGTTTTAGTTTCGAGATGTTGGATCAGATGGGGCGAAGAAGCGGTTCGTCCAGCTCTGATCCAGATCTTGAACGCGCCTCTGGCTTCTTGCAGTTTCCACCAGATATCTGGTTGTGGGAGCCGTCGCGTTCTTTTCTTCCTACAGTCCCGTCCGAAAACCAATACCGGCAGGGGCTTGCCGCTCTTGAACGCTACAATGCGCGGCTTGGGCGTGGTCAGGCGGTATACGAACGTCGCGCTGATACGTTGGCTGCGGCACTCGCGCGCATCTCTGATGATCTTGGATCACAAACCTCGCAGATTGATCGTGCGACAAACACCGGATGGTGGATGTTTAGCCAAACTGCCGATGATGCATTCTACCGGAACAAAGGAATGCTGTATGGGTATGATGTCATTCTTGCGGCTCTGGGTGAAGATTTCGCCCAAGTCATTCAAGAGCGGAACCTTGGCCCTATTTGGGCACAGACACTCAGCAGTCTCCGGCAGGGGTCGCAGCTGCGCCCAGCCGTCGTGCTGAACGGCCAACGCGACCGATCCATCTTTGCCAACCACCTCGCATTGCAGGGTTTCTTCATGAAACGCGCTATCCTGCAACTTGAAGAAGTGGTCAGCGTACTGGCGATCTAAATCTCGCCATACTTCAGTGGAGAACTTCTACAAATGCTAGAAGTTCTCCACTACAGATAAAGTCGGTTCTACAATGACAAATTAGGCCTGAAATTGTTTGCTCTTTGGGTCGAAAGGGCAGCTGCGGCTCAGGTGGCTTTGACTAAGCGCCAGAGCGCGACAAAAGCTAGGCAGCCCACCAGAAAACACAGCCTGCTTCCCTAAACCAGCTATTTGCGCCACCCGCAGCACTTTATAGCTGGAACAATGACCAGCGAAGTAGTTTCAATGCGCACAGAAAATCATCATTTTCTTGTAAAGGGGGTATGATTTTGGCCCTATCGCCGCCGCTCATGAAGGGCTGGACGCAACGCCAATATCATCCGAATTTTGGGGTAAAATTGCTAATGGTAGGGTCAAAATGAAACAACTTCCTTGCCCTAAAGTGCTGCTCACGGTCAGGGTTCCACCATTGAGTTCGGCAAGATTGCGCGAAATTGCAAGCCCCATGCCTGTGCCACCCGCAGCCCGTGTTGCTGTGGAATCAACCTGATAAAAAGGGGCAAATATACTGTCGAGCTCGACCTTCGGCATGCCGGGGCCACTATCGTGGATCTCAAAAACCACTTTGTCTGCTTCCACTTTGGCCGTCAGCCGGACAGTTCCAGTTTTGGTAAACTTGATTGCATTTCCCAGTAAATTGAACAATATCTGCCGCAGGCTAACAACGTCGGCCCAGACAGCACCCAGATCTTGCGTAGCCTCAAAATTTATCCCTTTTGCTTTTGAAAGTACGATAAATTGTTGTTCAAAAGGGTCCACTATGTCTTTGATATCGCAGGCTTTAGGATTGACCATCAAGTTTCCTGCTTCGATCGCAGCAAAATCCAGCATTCCGTTGATCAGGGCCATCATATGATCGCCCGACTTTATCATCCGACCCATCAAGTCGGAAACCTGGATGAACATATCGTCTACCAATGCAGTGA
>JAPKCP010000136.1 GCA_028822885.1 Yoonia sp.
CGGCCCGGATTGGTGCCGTTGATCACTGCGCCAAGTTGGGCGACGTCAGCTTCGCTGATCAGACCTTCGGCGATAGCGTGCTGTGCCTCACCGATAGAAATGGACTGTGCAACTTCGTCGGTAAAGACCGTCGCACGGGCGAGCAACGCAGTCTCGACCTCCTGTTTGCCTTTTGTATCGGTGCCCATGCAGGCGATGTGTGTGCCGGGCGCGATGTGGTTTGCCATAACAGTCGGCGCGAAGGTGGAAGTGATTGAAATCACGACATCCGCCTCAACCATACCCTCAAGCGGGACGGCTTCAAACGGCACGCCTGCTTCGTTCGCTACCTTTTCGATGTTGGGCAGCATATCGGGATGGTAGTTCCAGCCGATGACCTTTTCGAACTGGCGTTGCTCTAACGCGGCGCGCAGTTGGAATGTCGCTTGGTGGCCGGCACCGATCATGCCCATGACTTTTGCGTCTTTCCGGGCAAGGTGTTTGATCGACACAGATGACGCAGCCGCCGTGCGCAATGCCGTCAGATAGTTACCGCCTACCATCGCCGAGACTTTGCCAGTGTCAGGATCAAACAGAAACACCGTAGACTGGTGGTTGATCAACTGCCGTTTTTCAAGGTTGTGTGGCCAGTAGCCGCCCGCCTTAAGACCGAGTGTTAACCCTTTGCCATCAAATCCGCCTTTGAACCCGTACAAAGCATCCTCGTGGCCGATAGCTTCGCGGATCACTGGGAAATTATACGCATCACCCGCCGCCATAGCCGCGAATACTTTTTCAACCGCGTCAAAGGACGCATCACGGGTCAGCAGGTCTGCAATTTCGCGCTCTGGGACGATCAACATGGGTGGGCTCTTTCATCTTAAAATTTCGTGCGCCCGTATGCTGACCAAGGGGTGGCCACCGCATACGGACGTCATCGTCTAGCCTCTGGCCAGACGCCCTTAGTCTTAGTAGGCTTTGCCGCGTGCGGACACTGGCCATACTGTTTCGACCTTGCCGTTGCGCACACCGACATACCAGTCGTGCACGTTGCAGGTTGGGTCGCAGTGACCGGGGACCAGTTTCAGCGTGTCGTTCACTTTCAGAACGCCGTCTGGGTCTGCAACAACGCCGTGTTCATCTGAACATTTGACGTATTCTACTTTGTCGGTACGCCCGAAGACTGTTGGCAAACCGCTATCGACAGATTGGGCTTTCAGGCCTGCATCCACGATCGCTTTGTCAGCCTTTGCGTGTGACATGACTGTGGTTAAAATGAAAAGCGCATTTTCCCATTCGCCTTGGTCGATGCGCTTGCCTTCTTTATCAAGGATACGGCCATAGTCGGCGTCCATGAACGCATAAGACCCGCACTGCAATTCGTTGAAAACGTTCGAATTACTTTCAAAGTAATATGATCCAGTCCCACCACCGCCGACGATGTCGCACTCAAGACCTTGAGATTTAAGACCCGTGATTGCGTCTTCAACCTGACCGATTGCGATGGCTGTTTTGGCCTCACGATCAGCGTAGCTGTCCATGTGCTGCATTGCACCTTGGTAAGCTTGGATGCCTGCGAACTTGAGGCCGTCAGCCGCATCGATCAACTTGGCGATGTTCACAACATCTTGGGTCGTCGACACACCACAGCGACCTGCGCCGCAGTCGATTTCAACGATACATTCGATCTGCGTGCCGTGCTTGACCGCAGCGGCCGACAAGTCAGCGACGTTTGCAGGATCATCAACACAACACAAAACACGTGCGCCAAGCTTTGGCATACGGGCAAGGCGGTCAATCTTGGCAGGCGCTGTGACTTGGTTGGACACCATCACGTCCTTGATGCCACCGCGTGCGAACACTTCGGCTTCGGACACTTTTTGACAGCAAACGCCAACAGCGCCGCCGAGTTGTTCCTGCAGCTTCGCGACATCAACGGATTTGTGCATTTTACCGTGAACGCGGTGACGCATGCCGTGCGCCTTTGCGTAGTCGCCCATCTTTTTGATGTTGCGCTCAAGTGCGTCCAGATCAAGCACAAGGCATGGTGTTTGGATGTCCGCCTCGTCCATGCCGGGCTTGGCAGGGATGTCGTATCCAACTTCAAATTCTTCAAATTTCACGTGGGTGTTCATAGTCTTATCCCTCTCATTTAATCCAAGGCAGCGTGTCGAGATCGACATTGCCGCCAGTTATGATGACGCCAACCCGCTTACCCGCGAACCGGTCTTTGTTATTGATGATGGTGGCCAGTGGCACAGCACAGCTGGCCTCGATCACGATTTTCATGCGCTGCCATGTCAGCTTCATCGCAGCGACGATTTCCTCCTCGGATGCAGTTAAGATGTCGGTCACGTGGTTAGAAACGAAGTGCCACGTCAGGTCCTTGAGCGGAACTTTGAGGCCATCAGCAATCGTGTTAGGCGCATCATCTGCAATGATGTAACCTGCCTTGAAGCTGCGATAGGCGTCGTCAGCCTGTTCCGGCTCGGACGCAATGATCTGCACCTCTGGTGCGATGTTGGACAATGTCAGACAAGTGCCTGAAATCATGCCGCCGCCGCCAATCGGGGCTACAACCATATCCAAACCGTCAGTTTGTTCCATGAGTTCACGGCTACAGGTACCCTGACCAGCGATAACGCGTGGGTCGTTGTAAGGATGCACAAAGTTGCCACCAGTTGCGGCCTGCACTTCAGCAAATACTGCCTCGCGGGATGTGGTTGACGGCTCACATTCAGTGATGATGCCGCCATATCCTTTGACCGCGTCCTTTTTTGCCTGCGGTGCTGTCCGCGGCATCACGACGTTACAAGGAATACCGCGACGACCTGCTGCATAAGACAATGACAGGGCGTGGTTGCCGGACGAGTGGGTGCAGACGCCGTTACGGGCCTCTTCATCGCTCAACCCGAACACCGCATTTGATGCGCCCCGCACCTTAAATGCACCAGCTTTCTGGAAGTTCTCACATTTGAAAAATAACTGCGCGCCTGTCAGATCGTTTAGGTACGACGATGTCAGTACGGGTGTTTGGTGGATGTAAGGTTTGATGCGTGCGTGGGCAGCCAGCATGTCTTCGTATGTTGGAATATACATCGTCGCGTCCTTCATGATGCAGCGTTAGCTTTGTGCGTGCGGTAATAATCCTGCGCTGCCGCTACACCCGAGCCAAGTTTGATTTCGAGACCAAGGTCGACCATACACATTTCAGCAGTCGCAATGCCGCTAAGGGTCATAACATCCGTGAGGCTACCAAGGTGACCAATGCGAAACACTTTTCCAGCAACCTCACCTAAACCCACACCAAAAGCTACCCCGTACGTGTCGGCAGCATGTGTGACGATGCTCGTGGCGTTAAATCCTTCAGGGGTGCAAATCGCGCTTACCGTATCCGAATATACGTCTGGGCTGGCGGCGCACAACTTGAGGCCCCACGCATCCACTGCAGCACGCACACCACTGGCAATGCGTGTATGGCGGGCAAAGACGTTCTCAAGACCTTCTTTGAGTAGCATATCGCAAGCGACATTCAGACCATTCAACAATCCCACGGCGGGGGTATAAGGATATGCATTGTTGTCGTACCCTTTGGCCATATCGTGCACGTCAAAGAATGTGCGGGGTAGGGTGCCTGTCTTGGTGGCAGCCATCGCCTTTTCGCTGAACCCAACGATCGCCAGACCAGCAGGCAACATAAAGCCCTTTTGCGACCCGGCAACAGCAACATCTACGCCCCAGTCGTCGAACCGAAAGTCCATTGACCCGATCGAAGATACACCATCGACAAACAACATCGCTGGGTGGTTTGCAGCGTTCAGTGCGGCACGCACGGCTGCGATGTCAGACTTCACACCAGTGGCTGTTTCATTATGTGTGGCTAAGACCGCTTTGATCTTATGTGATTTGTCTGCAGTCAGGATTTCTTCGTAACGATCCGCCGGGAGGCCGTGACCCCATGGCGTTTCGACAACTTGAACCTCTAGGCCATGACGCTGGCACATATCAATCCAGCGGTGTGAGAACATGCCGTTGCGGGCAGCAAGGACGCCGTCGCCTGCGCTGAGACAGTTAGTAAGTGCTGTTTCCCAACCGCCAGTACCGGTCGATGGGAAAATAAACACCTCAGCAGTTTCGCTTTTCAAGATTTCTTGAACACCTGCACGGGCAGGATGCAGAATTTGACCAAACAGTGGTGAGCGGTGGTCAATTGTGGGCATGTCGCAGGCTTTGCGCAGGACCTCGGGGATATTCGTTGGCCCCGGAATGAAAACTGGGTTTTGAAAACTCATGACCATCTCCTTATTGTTGAGACCCGTCTAAAGTAGCTGAGGACGAAGAGATATTTTTTTGAAATCATTTTTTAAACTCAACTACGCTCAAAAAATATAGCCTTGTCAGACTGTTGTGTTTTTCATAATATGAAAATGTATTTCAAGATTTAAATGAGGCGTTTATGGAATCCCAAGAAAGTGATAAATTTGGAACCCGTAAGGCACGTGGGCGACCACGCGGTTGGGATGACAAAACAGCCCAGAATACGATTAAATCCCTTGATCGGGCGATGGAGGTGTTTGAATTTCTGAGCGAAGCACAGGGAAAAGCACTGACCACGATTGCGACGGACATGGGGCAATCACCTGCAACGGTCTACCGCATCCTTGTTACGCTAGAGGGGCGTGGGCTTGTTGAGTTCGACCCTGTGGAACAGCTTTGGCACATTGGTCCGCAAGCCTTTGTGATTGGCGCGCGTTTTTTGCGACGGACCAGCCTTGTTGATCGCGCCCGCCCAATCATGCGCAAACTGATGGAACAAACAGGTGAAACAGCGAACCTTGGGATTGAGAAGGAAGGTCAGGTTCTTTTCTTAAGCCAAGTTGAAACACATGCGACCATCAGGGCTTTCTTTCCGCCGGGGACTTTATCGGCGATGCATGCGTCAGGCATTGGCAAGGCGCTCTTGTCACAAATGGATGAGGATCGGCTGACGCGCACGCTCGCAGGTCAAAACCTTGCTGCGTTTACGGAATTCACGATCACCGATGTTGAGGCGTTCAAGAGCGAGATTCATCAAATTCAGTCAAAGGGATTTGCCGTCGACGGTGAGGAAAAGAACCTTGGTATGCGCTGTATCGCGGCACCAGTGTTTGATGTGAACAATGAGGTCGTCGCAGGTATTTCCGTGTCAGGCCCGACAAGCCGGGTGGGGCTTGAGGATATTGATCGCCTGAGCGGCGCCGTTATGGCTGCTGCTCAAGCGTTGAGTATCGCGATTGGCGGAAAATCACCCGAAGTGTTGCCCTAGGTCGCGCGTGTTAAAGGGCGAAGGCCCATGTGTCGGTTGACGTCTTTATAGAGCAAATAGCGGAATGGCCCCGGTCCACCTGCGTAACAAGCCTGTGGGCAGAAGGCCCGCAACCACATGTAATCGCCTGCTTCGACTTCGACCCAATCGTTGTTGAGCCGATAAACCGCTTTGCCTTCAAGAACGTAAAGCCCGTGTTCCATCACATGCGTTTCAAGAAACGGAATAACGGCACCGGGTTGGAAGGTCACGATGGTGACATGCATGTCGTGGCGCAGGTCTGTGGGGTCCACAAAGCGGGTGGTGCCCCACTTGCCATCTGTTTCAGGCATAATCGTGGGTGCGATGTCTTTTTCGTTGGCGATGATCACCTCAGGGTAGGGCAATCCTGCGACGGGTTCATACGCTTTGCGGACCCAGTGGAACCGCAGCATGTCGTTTGATGCGTTGTGCAGTGTCCAGTCAGTCGCAGGTGGCAAGAACGCATATCCGCCTTCTTCCAGCGTGTGCGTTGTTCCGTTGACGGTCAGCGTTGCGGTGCCATCCACGACGAACAGAACACCCTCTGCGCTGGGATCGCTTTCCGGTTTGTCAGAGCCGCCACCGGGGGCCACTTCCATGATGTATTGCGAAAACGTCTCAGCGAAGCCTGTCAGTGGACGTGCGATGACCCAAAGGCGTGTATTATCCCAGAACGGTAGAAAGCTGGTCACGATATCGCGCATCGTTCCTTTGGGGATCACAGCATATGCATCCGTGAAAATCGCACGATCAGTCAGAAGCTGTTCTTGTGGTGGATGACCACCTGTTGGGGCAAAATACTTGGCGGACATGGACGCTCCAATCGCGAGGTAGTTGATTTCAAATATGTGAGTTTTCTGAGGGTCAGGCCACCCTCAAATCGGTAATAAGTGCTTTTGGATTATTTTGATAATTTCCATATTTTATTAAGAAAAGTGATATAGTTGGCGTTAAGGTTTTTCGAAATGCAACAGCTTTAAAAGTGAACGGAAAGGTGTGCCCTCTATATCATCGTGCCAGCACAAGGTCTGCCTTTAGTCCGCCAAGGTCCTCACTATCGCCTAAGCGCAACACACCGCCATGCGTACGGGCGATATCGCTGACGATAGATAGACCAAGTCCAACGCCGCTGCCCCTGTCTTGATTGCGCGATGGATCAAGACGCACGAACGGTCGCGTAGCCTCTTCGCGTTGGTCCGCTGGAATGCCGGGTCCATCATCCTCTACAGTAAAACGTACACTGCGCTCCGTGATGCTGAGACTTATCCGGGCGGTGCCACCGTAGCGCAAAGCATTGCCAACAAGGTTATCAAGTGCGCGGCGGATGGCTTGTGGACGCATCACGGCGATGGTGCCGATTGGGGCATGGTCGCCGACGGTAAGATGCAATTGGCTGCGCTTTGCATCTTCAATGAGGTTGTGCAGCAATGCTGCAGGGTCAGTTGGCTCGAGCAAATCAGCCGCATCACTGCGCGCAAAATCAAGAAATCCATCCAGCAAATGTTGCATTTCATCGACGTCTTTGATCAGTGGCCCCACGTCTTCGCCTTCCAGCATCGACAAGCCGAGCCGCATCCGTGTGAGGGGGGTACGCAAGTCATGACTGACACCAGACAACATCATGGTTCGGCTTTGTGTTTGACGTTCAAGCCGGTTACGCATATCAAGAAAAGCCATACCAGCGGCGCGGACTTCCAACGCTCCGGTGGGGTTAAAAGTAGTAAACCGTCCTTTGCCATAGTCGGAAGCAGCCGTTGCCATGCGCGTGATGGGACGCAGTTGGTTACGTAAAAAGAAGTAGGCAATGGTCGTCATCACTGCCCCCATCACAATCATAATAACCAATAACTGGTGTGGATTAGAAGCTGAGACGCGATTGCGGTTGAAACTGACTTCCATCGGGCCAAGCTCAGTGTCCAGCCAAAGCGTCACAACTCTGCGCTCTTGCAATGAAACGCGAAGCACGCCGGGAACTTGATCGCGCAGATTGGAAATCACTTTATTGCCAGTCAGGTCCCAAAATGGCTTTATGTCTCGCGATAACATCAGGCTAGCGGGCAGGCTAGTTTTTAACTCCAGACCGTTTGTCACCTTGGAAAGGTCGACTTTGGCCGTATCAAGATTAGGGGCTTCGTTGACTTGGGCTTCAAGAAATCGAAGCTCGATCGCCATAGCATTGGTCATTGATTTGGTGACGCCATCAAAATGGCGCTGGATGAAAACAACTGACACAAGCAATTGCAACGTCACAACCGGTAGCACCAATATGAGTGCGGCCCGACCATAAATGCCGCGCGGCATTGCATTCTTGATCCAATTTATCAACATAGCATCACGCTATCCTGAGCGGCACAAAACCAAAAGCGACAAGCGATGCATGATAGAGAATTTCATCCTCAACCCGGTCGTCTTGTGACGTTAGAGCCAGATTTAGCGATGGTTCTGGCAACCAATCCATCCCCGATGACGGGTCCCGGGACCAATACCTACTTATTGGGACGCGATAGTTTAGCGGTGATTGATCCGGGGCCGCTGGATGAAACACATCTGAACGCGTTAATTGCAGCGATTGATGGACGTCCAGTGTCACATATTATCGTCACGCATAGCCATCTTGATCATTCACCGTTGGCGCGGCGCTTAGCAGAGGCGGTTCAAGCGCCTGTGCTGGCGTTTGGTGACACTTTCTCTGGACGTAGTGAGGTGATGATCAGTCTTGCTGCCTCTGGGCTCGCAGGTGGGGGGGAGGGGCTTGATCATTCGTTCAAGCCGGATGTGTGTGTCGCTGATGGAGATATCATCGCAGGGCAGGGATGGGCACTAAGCGTGCTGCACACACCCGGGCATCTTGGCAACCATATTGCTTTGCAATGGGGGGATGCGATGTTTGTTGGCGACCTTGTGATGGGCTGGTCTTCGTCGTTGGTGTCGCCCCCAGACGGTGACATGACTGATTTTCTTGAATCATGTGCGCGGCTGCAATCTGTCTCATCTCGCGTGCTCTATTCGGGCCACGGAGCACCGATCTTGCAGCCGCAGATCAGACTCGCAGAGCTTATTGCGCATCGTGACCGGCGAACTGAGCAAATCTTGCAGGACCTACAGGGTGGTGCGCGTCAGATCCCTGAAATTGTTGATGCGATTTATGTGGGTTTGGATGCACCTTTAAAGGCCGCCGCTGGTCGTAATGTATTTGCCCATCTAGTTGATCTATATGTTAAAAAACGTGTTTTTCTTAAGGGTGATCTGGGTCCAGATGCGATTTTTTCATTGGTCCCGACAGGTCGATTGCACAAGAAAGTTGAAAAAAGCAAATGAACCCACTGGACGTGCCTGAATCGCATTGCTATAGACCGCAAATACCATGTTCCGGCGTAGCTCAGTGGTAGAGCAGTTGACTGTTAATCAATTTGTCGTAGGTT
>JAPKCP010000425.1 GCA_028822885.1 Yoonia sp.
AAAGGTGAGGTCAGACCATAAATTTCATGATCCAACACGCGGCGCGTCAGGTCGATCCCGTTGACAATGTTACCCCATTGATCGGACCCGCCCATTTGCAGCAAACAGCCGTAACGCCTGTTCAGCTCAAGAAAATCATAGGCCTGCAGGATCATATAGTTGAATTCGAGGAAAGACAGGCTTTGCTCGCGATCAAGGCGTGATTTCACGCTTTCAAATGACAACATGCGATTGATCGAGAAATGCCGCCCGATGTCACGCAGGAAGTCGAGGTAATTTAATCCGTCCAACCATTCTGCATTGTTGATCATCATCGCGTCAGAGTCGCCGTCGCCGTAGGTTAAATAAGCGGAAAACACCTGCTTGATGCCTGCGATGTTTGTGTCGATCTGCTCTGGTCCCAACAGTGGGCGTTCATCGGCGCGAAACGACGGATCGCCGACTTTGGTCGTCCCGCCACCCATCAAGGTGATCGGTTTGTGACCTGTCTTTTGCAGCCAGCGCAGCATCATAATCTGTATCAGGGACCCGACATGCAGCGACTTTGCCGTTGCATCAAAGCCGATATATGCAGGCACAACCCCTTTTGAGAAGGCTTCATCCAAACCTTGATAGTCGGTACAATCGGCCAAAAAGCCGCGTTCCATCATGGTTGCGATAAATTCTGACTTTGGGTGGTAGGTCATATCTTGTTCCCAGATTGTGTGCAGTGCAGTCTATACGGCGCGAGACACGGTAGGGAAAGCACATGTTGAAGACAGGGTTGGTGACGGCTGTAGGAGCAATGTCTGGGACATCGCTTGACGGGGTCGACGCGGCGCAGATCGTGACGGATGGCGTTTCTATTTTTGATTTTGGGCCAACGGCGTATCGTGCCTATTCAACGGCGCAAAGTGATCTGTTGCGCGGTGCTTTGGGGAAATGGGAAGACGCTGACCTTGCTGACGTTGCAGAGCTGATTGAGACAAGCCACGCCCAAATTCTACATGATTTTGAGGAGGCCACGCTTGTTGGATTTCATGGCCAAACCCTTGCGCACGATCCACATGGACGCGGCACCCATCAATGTGGTGACGGTGCGGTACTTGCTGAGGTTTTAGGAAAGTCTGTCGTCTGGGATTTTCGCAGTGCTGACGTGCGCTTTGGCGGGGAAGGTGCACCGTTGGCGCCATTCTATCACTTCGCATTGGCAAAATACATCAAAGCGACACAACCGATTGCGTTCTTGAACCTTGGCGGTGTCGGGAACCTAACATGGATCGATCCAACTGCGCAGAAACCCGACCAACCCGGCGCGCTGCTGGCCTTTGATACCGGGCCGGCCAATGCGCCGCTGAACGATCTTATGCTCGCACGTCTTGGTCAAAGATTTGATGTGGGAGGGGCCCTAGCCGCGACTGGTGAAGTCGATGGTCAAATTATTGGGGATTTTTTGGGTCACCGCTATTTCTACAAAATCCCGCCAAAATCGCTGGATCGGGATGCGTTTCGCGGCCTGTCAGATGCCGTTTCTGGTCTCACGCATGAAGATGCAGCTGCAACGCTGACGGCGGCTGCGGCGATGAGCGTGGTGCACAGTATGACCCACTGCCCAACGCTTCCAACACGGGTTCTTGTCACGGGTGGCGGACGCAGAAATCCAACGCTGATGGCAATGCTCAGTGCAGGGCTCGACTGTCCTGTGATCCCGGTAGAGGACGTGGGTCTTGATGGCGACATGCTGGAGGCGCAGGCGTTTGCATACCTTGCCGTACGTGTGGCCCGTGGGCTGCCCACATCGTGCCCCGGGACAACAGGTGTCAAAGCTGCCGTCTCGGGGGGGACGCTATCTGTCCCTTCTTCTGGCTGAACATACCCCGACGGACGTGAACAAATCGGGTATAAATTTACCCCACTGATTTCAGATGGATATT
>JAPKCP010000137.1 GCA_028822885.1 Yoonia sp.
CATCTGTATCAAGCAATCCTGCCAGTTCAGCGTTCGGATCACTGCGCATTATAATCGCCTCTTCGCCATCCAGAAATTGCAGTCTTGAAAACTCTGCGGCGTCGCAAGACAGCCAATTAAGGTATTGTTATCATGAATAATTTCAGCATTCACGACTTTGAAAATCACGCGAAATACCCCCTGTACTTATGGCACCCTCTGACTGGGCGCCCTGGCGCTTTGGTCGGCTGGCCAGACGCAGCGCACTTTTTTATACGCAAAGCGAGATCAGAGAATTTGTTGACATAGCGTTTAGAAAAGTACCTAATTCCTCATCTACTGGGAATTTTTTATGAATAAATTATCGCGCACGTGCCAAAATTCGGCGCTGCCATCTGCGCCAAAATTATCGCGCACACGTATGCTGGACACGCAACTCCCAGATTTTGATGTGTCTGTTCAGACAGCAACGACTTCGCCTTGGGCCAGTCAAATCGCCTTTCTTTTTGGACGATTTTTCCGCGATCTGGCCAATGGCGCACAAAAAATAATCACGCCAGATCAGGTGTGTCACAAATTGCTTACGACGCTATGCGATCACCGGTTTCGGGGTCTAACTACCGGATAAGGTCAGGCAAAACCGCTTGGCATTCCAGATTTTGACACTCTGCTAACAACCAATAAGGAGACGACTGATGAAGAAGATACTCTTATCCAGTGCAGCGCTAACGGCATTGGCTGGTACGGCAATGGCTGCCTGCCCTGCCGTGACCGTATCGGACCCCATGGGCGTTGATGCAGGAGCATTTCCGCAACAATATGAGCTTTCGGAATTCCAGACACTCGCCAATTGCACGCTTGAGATGTCAGAGAACCCAGATATTGCGGCGATGAACATGCAAATCCGGGGCAACCCAGACATGCCAGCATTGGCAGATCGTTTGCCCACTGAGCCACTGGTCGTTGCGCCCTATGACATGATCGGTACCTATGGCGGCATGTTCAACGCGCTGTCCAACGCCACAGAGGCTGGCACGTCTGACTTTATGTCTGTGCGTCACGTCAACCTTGTGCGGTATTCTGATGACTTGACCACAATCGTGCCGAACGTCGCCAAAAGCTGGTCATGGAACGATGATTATACCCAACTGACATTCGTTCTGCGTGAAGGCCACAAATGGTCTGATGGTCAGCCCTTTGGCGCGAAAGATGTTGAGTTCTGGTATGAGAACCTCGCGCTTGATGCGAACGTCATCGAAAGCCCTAAGGACTATGTTCTTGCCGGTGGCGAAGCGATGACCGTGGATGTCATTGACGCGCAAACCGTGCGTTTCACGATGCCGTCACCAAAGCCCGGTTTCTTGGCCCACTTTGCCAACCACTATGCACAAGGCTTCCAGCCTAAGCATTTCCTTGGTCAGTATCACCCTGACATTAATCCTGATGCAGACGCGCTTGCGCAATCACTTGGGTTTGAAAATGGCTATGATCTGATTAAAGCTTACTACGGCAGCTCTGACTGGATGGATACGCCAACACCTATGTTGTCGCACCCAGACAAGGTCGCAAACCTCCCGTTTGATGCAGCACCAACCCTCGAAAGCCACATCGTCACTGGTGAGAGCACCGAAGGACGTCAGTTTGTCGCGAACCCGTACTTTTACATGGTCGATACAGCAGGCAACCAACTGCCTTACATCAACGAGATGGACGAGATCTTTGTTGGCGAAAGCGAAGTGCGTTTGCTGAAACTGGTCAACGGCGAAGTCGATTATAAAGCCCAAGCGCTTCAGATCGACTATGTGCCACTGTTGATGGAAAGCCAGGAAACTGGTAGCTTTTCGATTGATCTGAAGCCCGACATCACGATGCCAACATTTGCGTTCAACGTCACATCGGACGATCTCGAAAAGCGT
Source organism: Yoonia sp. (assembly GCA_028822885.1). Lineage (GTDB taxonomy): Bacteria > Pseudomonadota > Alphaproteobacteria > Rhodobacterales > Rhodobacteraceae > Yoonia. The sequence goes on from JAPKCP010000137.1 coordinate 1,896, forward strand.
AAAGTCTTTGGCGATCTGAAGTTCCGTCAAGCGATGTCAGTCGCGATGAACCGGGATGAAATCAATGAGGTCGCAATGTTTGGCCTTGGTACGCCACAGCAGTACGTTGGATTTTCCCCAACACCAGACTTTGTGACACCGGAATGGGAACAGCACTTTGCCCAGTTCGATCCTGAGATGGCCAAATCGTTGCTCGATGAAATCGGCGTCGTTGACGTTGACGGCGACGGGATGCGTGAATTGCCAAATGGCGATCCGCTGATCTTGAACCTACAGGTTGCGACCCAAGGTATTTCGATCAAAATCGTTGAACTTGTCGGCCAAAGCTGGCGCGACGTTGGGGTCAACAACACAGTCAAAGAAGTCACCTCGGACGAATACCGCTCGTCCCAGTCCTCCAACCAACTTGACGTGACCCTTTGGGAAAAATCTGTCCCACTGGCCGTTGTTCTTGGGAACGGTGAAATCTTCATTCCGCCATATGACAACTACTTCAACATGCGCACCGCAATGCTTTGGGGTGAATATGTCGATTCAGATGGCGCATCTGGGGTTGAACCACCGGCCTATGCGATTGAGATGATGGCAGACGTACAGGCATTTCAGGCCACGCCAGTTGGCACTCCTGAATCTGATGCATTGGGCTTGAAGCTGGTTGAGAACATGACCAGCAATCTGCTCTTCATCGGGACAGTAAAAGAACAAAAGCCAATTTATCGCACAACCGCGCTTAAGAACTTCACTGACTTCCGGACTGCATCTTATGCTTACTACCGGACATACCCGTACCGTCCATCCCAGTGGTTTCTTGACGAATAAACTGGTCGACTAAAATCACGTTGCGGGCCGCTTTACTGGCCCGCAACTCGACCCAACAGCGGTCTTGAATGATCGCATCCTCTAAAAGGCGCTTCACCAGATGGTCCAATTTCTACGATTTGCGACCATTCGCGCAGCGCTCGCCTTTTTCACGCTTTGCTTGGTCTCCTTCATCGTCTTCTCATTGATGGAGCTGGTCCCCGGTGATTGCGCCGAACGTTACCTTGCCTTCAAAAACTCCCAAGGTGCACAAATCTCAATCGCAGATATTGAGGCCGAACGCTCCCGACTAGGTTTGGACCGCCCCTACCTAGAGCGCTGGACCAGTTGGATTTTTAACGCCTTCCAAGGCGAATTTGGCGATAGCTGTATTTTGCGCCTCAACATCAGTCAACTTCTGGGCCAAAAAGTATGGTTAAGCATCGGCATCTGCCTTGGCTCCCTTCTGGTGGCTTACGCCATCGCCGTCCCTGTTGGCATTATTGCTGCCACATCGCGCAACCCATACCTGAACAACAGCCTGCGTTTGGTCAGCTACCTTGGTCTGGCACTACCAAACTTCTTGCTCGCACTGATGATCATGCTGTTTTCAACCATAATGTTTGGCAACAGCCTGACCGGTCTCTTCTCGCCTGAATACCGCGACGCTCCTTGGGATTGGGCTAAGATCAAAGATTTTTTGAGCCACGTCTGGCTTCCCGTCTTTATCCTTGGGTGGTCAGCAACAGCATTCGCAATTCAGACCGTGCGGGCGCTCATGTCTGATGAGATTAGCAAGCTCTATGTCACGGCCGCATCCGCTCGTGGTGTATCAGGGCGAAAACTGCTGATGCGCTACCCTGCCCGCCACGCACTTAGCCCAATCATCAACTCACTTGGGTTCGATTTGAACCGCATCTTCAATGAATTACCTATCGTCGCGTTGATCTTAACGCTCACCGAAGCGGGGTCACTATTGATTGAAGCCCTCGCCCGTTCAAATGATCAGCAACTTGCGGGAGCGATCATCTTTTTCCTGACGGGTAGCATCGTAGCAATAAACTTTATCACCGATATCGTGCTGGCCTTAGTCGACCCACGCATTCGTCGCAGCATCTTAGGGTAACGCATATGACCAACATTTATGACGCCGCTGTCGACCAAAGCGCCAAAGACGCTTACTTCACAGCCTCTCAAAGCCAGTTGATCTGGACACGTTTCAAGAAACAAAAGGCAGCGATGGTCGGTGCTTGGGTGCTTGTTTTGTTGATCCTATCAGGCCTGTTTGCACCATTCCTGACGCCCTATGATCCAACGATTGCGGGCCGCGACAAGGACTACCTGAACGGCGCACCAACAATTGTGCAGTTCTGCGATGACAATGGCTGCTCACTGCGCCCATTTATTTACGGGGTCGAACGCGAACGCTCTATTGAGACCAATTTTCGCTGGGTCACAACGATCAACACGGATGACCGCAAATACGTGCAGTTCTTCGTTGAAGGATCGTCCTACAAATTGCTGGGGATCACCTTTAACACCCATCTTTTCGGCCTCGATGAAGGCTATATTCACCTATTTGGGACCGATTCCACCGGTAAGGATATCTTTTCGCGAACTTTCCACGCCATCAACACGTCGCTGGCGGTCGGCACCATCGGCGTGTTCATCGCCTTTGTTCTCGCGCTGATTATCGGTGGCATATCGGGGTATTATGGCGGCTGGATCGACTCTGTTATTCAGATGGTCACGGACGCTGTACGGACCATTCCCGCGATCCCACTTTTCATGGCCCTCGCCGCGTTCATCCCAGATACATGGAGCGCTGAAGAAAGGTTTTTCTTCATCTCAATTATCCTCGGGTTCATCGGTTGGCCCACGTTAGCCAGACGTGTCCGCACCCACATCCTGACCGAGCGAAATCAAGAATATGTTCTCGCAGCGCAGTTGTGTGGCGCATCATCTGGCCATGTCATTCGCAAGCATCTGTTACCAAGTTTCACCAGCTATATCATCGTCGATCTGGTGATCTCATTCCCATATATGGTGCTATCTGAGACAGCGCTTAGCTTCATCGGTCTTGGCCTCAAAGACCCCGTCAATTCACTCGGGGTTATGCTCCAGAACGTGACAAGCGCAGATGTCCTGCTGAATTATCAATGGTATTTCATACCCGTAATCTTCTTTATCGTGTTGGTCATGGCCTTTGTCTTTGTGGGCGACGGATTACGCGACGCGGCTGACCCATACGGAGATACCAAGAAATGAGCCGCCTGATTGACGTTGAAAACCTAACGCTGCAATTTGACACCGACGAAGGCCGCATCACAGCAGTCGACAACGTGTCGTTTAGCCTTGAGGCTGGCGAAGTCATGGGTTTGGTCGGCGAAAGCGGATCGGGCAAATCAGTGACTGCAAAATCGCTGATGAAACTCAACCCGCGCAATGCGATCTATGGCCCAGATACAAAGATCACACTGCACCTTGATGATGGTCCAGTGGATGTCATGTCACTGCAAAATGACCACGAAATGAAGGTTGTGCGCGGCGGCGCGATCTCACTCATTTTCCAAGAACCAATGGCCAGCTTTGCCCCCGCCATTTCCATCGGCGACCAGATGGTTGAACAATTATTGATCCACACGAATTTTAATAAAAAGCAAGCAAAAGAACTTTCGATCGAAATGCTGGACCGCGTCGGTATTTCAGATCCGTCCACGCGCTTTGGCCAATACGCGTTTGAATTGTCGGGGGGCATGCGCCAACGCGCAATGATCGCGATGGCCCTGTCCACCAAACCAAAGCTGCTGATTGCGGATGAGCCGACGACAGCACTCGACGTGACCATTCAGGCCCAAGTGATCGACTTGATGAAGGACCTCGTGACCGAATTTGGCATGGGCATCATCTTCATAACCCACGACCTTGGTGTGATCGCACAAACGGCTGATAAAGTTGCTGTCATGTATCTGGGCCGTCTCGTTGAACAAGGGACGGTGCGCGACGTGATCCGTCGCCCAGCACACCCCTACACACGTGGATTACTCGCCGCCTTACCGACCCTAGACGACATCGACGCACCGCTGACACCAATTCCCGGCGACATTCCATCGCCCCTCGAACGTCCACCCGGCTGCGTCTATCACACCCGCTGCCAAGAGGTCGTTGGCCAACGTTGTGCGTCGGATATTCCAGTTTATTCAAAGGTCGACAGCGATCACATGGCAGCCTGCCACATCTATGATGCCAAAGGTGACGCGACATGAGCCCGAAACCCCTGATTACTGCGCAAAACCTATCAGTTCACTACCCTTTGCGCGGCGGTATCATCGGCCCTGCCCCATTTGTGCGGGCCGTCGAAAACGTCACGATCGACATCGCACCGGGTAGTTTTTTTGGCCTTGTTGGCGAATCTGGGTCCGGCAAAACCACCCTTGGGCGTGCGATGCTTAAGGCCGCGCCAATCAGCAAGGGTGATGTGCTTTTTGACGATGGTGAGGTCGCATACTCGTTGAAAAACCTCGGTAAAAAAGACCTCAAGGACTACCGCAAGCGCGCGCAACTGATCTTTCAAGACCCCTACGCGGCCCTCAGCCCGCGCATGACCGTGCGTGACATCATCGCGGAACCGCTTGAGGTCATGGGGCTCACCAAATCACGCGCCGAAACCGACGAACGTGTCCGCGAAATCGCTGACAAATGCCGGTTGAACGTCGAACATTTGCGCCGCTTCCCACATGCGTTTTCTGGTGGGCAACGTCAGCGTATTTCCATCGCGCGTGCACTCGTATCTGGACCGAAGTTCATCGTCGCAGATGAAAGCGTCGCAGCCCTAGATGTGTCCATTCAGGCAGACGTTTTGAACCTGCTCAAAGCTATTCAAGAGGACATGGGGCTAACGTTCCTGTTCATCAGCCACGACCTGAGCGTTGTCGCCCACGTCTGTGACCATGTGGCTGTGATGTACCTTGGCCGTCTTGTCGAAACTGCGCCCACACGGACATTATTCTCAAACCCGCGCCACCCCTACACAAAGGCGCTGCTGTCCGCGATCCCGTCGCTTGACCCAGATGATCGGGGCAAAGCACAAAAGCTAGTGGGCGAAATTCCGTCACCAACAAACCCACCGCCGGGCTGCAAATTCCAAACTCGCTGCCCTCATGCCGTTGATCGTTGCCGCGTTGAAGAACCCACACTGGCCGCTGCCGGACCCGAACACGCAGTCGCTTGCCACCTATGGCAGGACCTCGCGGTATAGGGCTGTTCGTTGAAGGCGTTGCAGTTAACAGGCTGAGTTGGTCCGAAACCAATGTGCGGATTGCGTCAACGCCGATGTTATCAAAACAAGCTTTGATATTCGTTTCGATACTCAGGTGTTGGCGCTCTTATCGTGCAGACTTGGCACGCTTGTACGCCGTAGTTCTCAGATAACTCCGCAATTATCATTGCTTCGCGTTTCGCCCTCATAGCATCAAGGTTCCCTTGCGGTCATCCGAATTTCGTCCCCCACACCTTACATAATGACAACCCGTGCTTCACTTTCTGCGCGTCAGATGCCAAAATAAGGTATGTCAAAAAAGACCCTCAACACAGCCAACCTCGCAGAGCTTGGCGCAGATCAACTTGCCGCGCTGCTCATTGAGATCAGCGCTGGAAGTGCGGACATTAAACGTAGGTTGCGGCTTGAATTAAGTCACAACCTTGGTGCGTCAGAACTGGCACGCGACGTGCGTAAACGGCTCTTGTCGCTGCGGAAATCGACAAGTTTCGTTGGCTGGCGCAAACGCAAAGCCCTGATCAAAGACCTTACCACGCAAGTCGCAATGATTGTCGAAAAGATTGGCCCCGAAGATCCAACAATTGCTTTTGACTTGCTCTGGGACTTTATTGAAATTGCACCATCCGTCTACGGGCGGGTCGACGACAGCAAAGGCGATGTTGGCGATGTGTTTCGTGCCGCAATCGCGCATTTTGAAGACATAACACCACGCGCGTTGCTTGACCCAAATGCGCTGGCGGATCGCGTCTGGACTGTCATTCAGGACAACGGATACGGCGAATGGGATACGATCATCCCTCTCATGGCCCCGACCCTTGGACCGTCAGGTCTTGCGCAATTAAAGGCCCATGTTTCAGCTTATGGCGCAGCCCCAGTTGTGCAAAGTAACGAAGATCACGAAGCAATCCAATTTTTACGCCAACTGCGTGGTGGTGATAGCTATGTCGTTGAGAGCAAGGCCCGTTTCGTCAAATGGTGCCTACAAGAAATTGCGGCAGCCACAGGCGACACAAAATCCTATATTGCGCAATATTCTGCGTCCGATCTGATGCGTAAAAATATCGCAGCTGAAGTCGCGTTGCTTTTGCTCGCTGACCAACATGCACAGGATGCGTTAGACCTGTTGCTAAACGCCGAACAGGACGGGCGCGAATTTGGGCAAGCTGCATGGGACGCAGCATTTATCGCGTGCCTGTTGGCACTTGGACGGCCTGAAGATGCACAAGCACACCGCTGGTCCTCCTTCATAGAGACGCTGAACAGCGATCACCTGCGTGACTTCCTTAAAATGTTGCCCGACTTTGAAGATGTTGAGGCCGAGGAAGATGCAAAACAGTATGTCCTCGATTTTCCAGATTTTTCGACCGCTCTGCACTTTTGTGTCAATTGGCCGGACTTGCTGACGGCCGCTCAATTGGTCGAAATCCGCGCGGATGAGATCAATGGTGATTATTATGCGTTGTTAACCCCAGCCGCTGAGGCGCTACGCTCACGCCACCCGCTTGCGGCTGTGCTCATCTGGCGGACCATGATCGACTATGCGTTAGGGCAAGGCCGATCCACACGCTACGGTCACGCCGCTGATCACCTTGCAGATTGCACTTTGCTCGACGCAGACATTACAGATTACGGCACATTTCTGACCCATGATGACTACCTGTTGACCCTTCAAACCCAACATGACCGCAAAACGTCATTCTGGGC
>JAPKCP010000138.1 GCA_028822885.1 Yoonia sp.
GGTGCAGCAACCTCCTCAGAAACAGGCGCACCTTCTTCAGTCGCAGCATCTACAGGCTGCGCTTCACCAGTTTGGCTCTCACCATTCTGATTTTCGTCATTCTGATTCTCACCGTTTCCGCCACCCCGACGACGACGACGCCGACGACGCTTACGCTTTGGCTGATCTTCTGTCGTGGCATCTGCGTCAGTATCCGCCGTGACCTCAGCCTCAACGACCGCTTCAACTTCAACCTCAACTTCATCCTCGTCTTCATCGGTCATACCGAGAAGTTCGAGATCGTCGTCATCGTCCATCATCACCGAAGAGACGACAAAAGGGGCCGCTTCTGGCACAACACGTGTGGCAGTCTTGAACTTTTCAATCACGAAGTCGGGTGACGTCAATGTTGGATCACATTCAATCCGCACAGACATACCGTGGCGCGTTTCAATATCACCGATATGCTCGCGTTTGCCGTTCATCAAGAAGTTGGCGATGGCGATAGGCGCACGCACGAGAACCTCTTTAGACCGACCGCGCGTACCCTCTTCTTCTAAAGCGCGCAGGATCGAAAGTGCGACGTTGTCATCGGACCGCAGCAGACCCGTTCCCTGACAATGGGAACACATCGTCGTTGTCGCCTCAAGCATACCTGGACGCAAACGCTGACGGGACATTTCCATCAGACCAAAGCCAGAAATCCGGCCGACCTGAATACGAGCACGATCCGTCTTTAACTTGTCTTTCATCCGCTTTTCTACGGACACGTTATTGCGACGTTCATCCATGTCGATAAAGTCGATAACGATTAGGCCAGCAAGGTCACGCAAGCGCAACTGGCGGGCAACTTCATCAGCGGCCTCAAGGTTCGTCTTAAGTGCTGTCTGCTCGATCGAGTTTTCTTTTGTGGCCCGACCAGAGTTCACATCAATGGCGACAAGCGCCTCCGTAATCCCGATCACAATGTAGCCACCGGACGGCAACTGCACAGTCGGATTAAACATCCCACCAAGGTAACCTTCGACCTGATAACGGGCATATAGCGGCAATTGCTCACCGTAATGCTTCACGTTTTTGGCGTGCGACGGCATGATCATTTTCATGAATGTCTTGGCTGTTCTATAGCCTTCTTCGCCGGCAACGATCACTTCATCGATGTCTTTGTTATAAAGATCACGGATCGAGCGTTTGATAAGATCGCCTTCCTCATAAATCTTCGCAGGTGCGATAGATTTCAGGGTCAGCTCGCGGATTTGTTCCCACATCCGTTGCAGGTATTCATAATCGCGTTTGATCTCAGCTTTGGTCCGCTGGGACCCAGCAGTCCGAATAATCAAACCAGCCCCGTCAGGAACGGTCATCGAATTCGCGATTTCTTTCAACTTCTTGCGGTCAGGCGCATTCGTGATCTTACGCGAAATACCACCACCACGCGCAGTGTTCGGCATTAGAACACAGTAACGACCAGCCAATGACAGGTATGTTGTCAGGGCAGCGCCCTTGTTGCCGCGTTCTTCTTTGACGACTTGGATCAGCAAAATTTGGCGGACCTTGACGACTTCTTGGATTTTGTAGCGCTTTGGACGTGGCTTACGCACAGGACGCACATCTTCGGTGTCATCTTCTTCAGCAACGCTTTCGATGCTGTCATCCTTGGACATGGCATCTTGGCCCAGCGGCGCGTCATCATCATCGTGATCGTCTTCGTCGGAGGCTTCTGCGACCTCAGCATCTTCAACGGATGCCTCTTCTGGAACAGCCTCAGCAATCGGCGTATCGACGTCTTCATCAGACGCAGGCGTCTCAACCGGTGTTTCAGAAACCATAACCATCGGAGAGGAGCCTTCTTCGCTCTCGTCCAGATCAATCGTTTCCATACCTGACACTTCGCCTGTCACGATCGCATCATCAGATGTCGCGTCAGCGGCCTTTGTACGGCTCCGACGGCGGCGTTTTGGTTTGTCTTCATCCTGCGCGTCGGCCTCAGCCTTCATGCTTTCAGCATAGGCCTTTTCCTCGGCCATTAAAGCCTCGCGGTCAGCGACAGGGATTTGGTAATAGTCAGGGTGGATTTCGGAGAAAGCGAGGAAACCGTGACGATTTCCGCCATAGTCCACAAACGCAGCCTGCAACGACGGTTCAACCCGTGTTACTTTGGCAAGGTATATGTTTCCAGCAAGCTGTCGCTTAAACTGGCTCTCGAAATCAAACTCCTCTACTTTGTTTCCGTCTACGACAACAACGCGGGTTTCTTCCGCGTGTGTTGCATCTATTAGCATTTTCTTCATAATATCCGTTCGCACAGCACAACAAACTCTCTCCCGGGGGGGGATCCGTCCTTGCGCAATGTCTGATGTTGGCGATGTGCGCGCAAGGTTCGACGCGGCCCCTTAGGGCGCGTGCGTCGAAGCCTGTATTTGGCGCGCTTTGCATCGCGTTGATCTCCGGTATCGCGAAATCACGATACCCATTCATGGCCCATGCGGTTGATGTGATCTCTCGCCCAAGGCGTTATTTATTGGCGTTTCCGCCATATCAGCTGATCAAAGCCCGGGGCGCTCTTGCCCCATCGACTTGTCAGAGAAACTCACCGGGGTCACAACGATCCATCTCGTGGCACTCCCGTACTCCATACATAAGGTGTGACGCAGGCAAATTACAATCAGAAAGTATGATCTTACACGACAGAGCGATCTGCCAGAAAAAACAACCTAAAGAAATGTGAAGGTATTTAATGAAACACATCGTCGTCGCTTGCAGTCTGATCGTCGCACCCGTCACGGCATTTGCAGGATGCAGCAACTTTGAAGATAATCTGGATGCGGCTCCCTCATTTCAAATTTGTTACGGTGATGTTTGCGACGTCACAGTGCAAGAATACGAGTGTGCAAACATCAATCGGTACCTTGCGGGATACGCAATCGGATGGTCAATTGAATGCACAGTAGGTGACGGCACCGAAGAGACATGTGTCTACTCTTGGCAGGGTCGAAAGATCGACCCCGCCAAAAATGATTTGATATCAATCACACCGATCAATTGATTGAATTTTAGCTATATAAATACGGTGTCGCCTTACGCGCCCGCCAGATAATCCGACCGCTGCAACCCATACTTCGCCATCTTCTCGTTCAACGTACGGCGCGGCAAACACAGCTCATCCATCACCGAGACGATAGACCCCTTATGACGGCGCATTGTGTTATCGAGCAGCATCCGTTCAAAGGCCTCAACAAACTCCTTTAGCGGCTTACCTTCGGTTGTCATGGCCGGTCTCACATCTTCGGAATCAGACATCAACAATGACGCAATTGACCCCGACCCGCGCCGGTTCTGCAGCACAGCCCGTTCAGCCACGTTGATCAATTGGCGAACATTGCCAGGCCAAGGGGCCTGCAACAATTGTGCCGCCTCTTGGGCAGTCACTTCTGGCGCATCACAGCCGTATTCATCTGCGAACTGTTCGCCCAGGCGCGTAAACAACGTCAGAATATCTTCGCCACGCTGACGCAAAGGTGGGACGTTTATGCGCAATGCCGCCAATCGGTAGAACAAGTCAGGCCGCAGAACGCTTTCACACGTCTTATCCTGTTCTTGCAGGTTACATATTGCAACAATCCGCGTTTCAGCTGGGGTGCCCTGCTCATTAATTGCAGTCAGCAAGCGGGCTTGCAGCTTGTCAGATAACGTTTCCACGTCTTCCAAAACAAGTGTACCACCGCGTGCAGATTCAATCGCGGGGATCGGCTCATCTTCCCCGGCCGGACCAAATAAACGACGGCCCAAAGAATCCTCATCGAAGGCAGAACACGCAATCAACGAAAACGTCTTAGAGGCCCGTGCACCGACCGCATGCAGCGCATGTGCAACAAGCGTCTTGCCAGTGCCAGTTTCGCCTTCAATCAGGACGTGACCATCAGCCTGCCCCAGATCAAGGATGTCCTCTTTCAAACGCTCCATCACAGGTGACTGACCGATCAGCTTCTTGATAATCGCTGTGCCGTCAGACAGTTCACGCCGCAAAGCCCGGTTATCCAACGTCAAACGACGGGCAGTCGTAGCCCGCTTCGCCAACTCCGTCATACGATCAGGATTAAATGGCTTCTCAAGAAAATCGAAAGCACCAACGCGCATTGCTTCAACAGCCATGGGAACATCCCCGTGGCCTGTAATCATGATCACGGGCAACGAACTGTCGACGCCCTTCAGTTTCTTGAGAAACTGCATCCCGTCCATACCCGGCATCTTTACGTCGCTCACAACTATGCCCGGAAAATCAGGGGACAGACCTTTCAGCGCATCCTCCGCACTCGCGTATGTCTCAGTGTCGAACCCAGACAGCGCAAGCCACTGTGATATCGACTGCCGCATATCTTTTTCATCATCAACAATGGCAATCTTCATGGCCTTGTTCATTGGAGTAATCCTTTTCTGGCCTTATTCTGCCGCAGCAGCCTGTTCTATGTAGATAGGCAGCTGCACTTCAAAAACAGCCCCCCCGGACACTGCATTGCGCGCAGTCAGCCGACCGCCTAGGTCGTTTACGATCCCAGACGAAATCGCAAGCCCTAAGCCAACGCCATCGCCGGGCTCTTTAGTGGTGTAAAACGGCTCAAACAGCTCATCGAGGTTAACAATCCCTTGCCCGTTATCACGCACCGTTAGGCTGACTGTGTCACCAGCAGCCAGCAGGATTTCGATAGCCGGATCTTTGGATAGTTTCGTGGCATCCAATGCGTTTCGCAGCAGGTTAATAATCACCTGCTCCAAGCGCAGTCGATCCCCCATAATCATCACCGGACCTGATGGTAGCGTACGAGTGATATCAACTTGCCGGGTCTTTAACTGTGGTTCCATCATCGACAGCGCCGACGACACAGCAGCCCTTGTATCTACGGGTTCAAACGCATCCGCTCCCTTGCGCGCATACGATTTTAGCTGACGTGTTATCGCCCCCATCCGGTCTATCAAATCATCAATGCGTTGGAACGACGACATGGCCTCATCCGGGCGTTTGCGTTGCAGCAACAAACGCGCCCCAGCGAGGTATGTTTTCATTGCGGCAAGTGGTTGGTTCAACTCATGCGACACAGCCGCTGACATCTCACCCAAGGCTGCCAATTTCGATGATTGCGCAAGGGTCTGCTCGGCCACTTCGAGGGTTTTTTCTACCTTCTCACGCTCGGCAATTTCCCGCTGTAGTTGGGCGTTCAATGCGCGTAACTCTGCCGACTCGCGTTGAAAAAAGATCAGGCGTGATGCTGTCTTTCGGTTCGACATCCAGAACAGTAACGCCAAAAGAATTGCGAATCCCATCACCTCAAGGGCAAGAACGCCGTTCACCTTTTCGCGTACAGAACTGTAGGTGGTAAAACTCACCATCCGCCAGCCTTGGAAAGGCACCCGAATTTCGCGTCGTAGGACAGCCACCCCACCAAGATACGTATCAACCGGCGGCGTTGACCAGTCTTGGGTCGCCTGCAACGCCCGCTGGATCGCAGAAGGCGCAGATTGGCGTGCCAACGCGTCTGCTTCCATCAATCCGCGCCAACGCGGCTCTGTGGACAAAATGATATCGCCCTGACTGGTGGTGACAAAAACAGCGTCCGAAACCCCGGCCCAACCGCGTTCCAACTTTGCCATGTCGACTTCAACGCTGATGACACCCAGCATTTCGCCGCCAGATTCAACTTTACGCGAATAAACAAAGACATATCCGCCCTGTTCACGCTCAGTGACTGAAAAGATAGTGACATTGCTGCGTTGGGCATTGACAAAATACGGCTCAGATTTGTGCGTTTCACCAATCTTGTTGCGGTCCGTCGCCGCAACCGTGCGTCCATCGCGATCCAACAACATCAAAGATGCCGCACCGATCTCATCCACAAACGACAGTAAACGCTGTGTCGACAATGAGTAATTGCGGTCCTGCAATGCAGTAATCAGTTCAGGATCACGGGCCAACAACTGCGGCACAATCGAGTTGCGCTGCAACTCACTCATTAGGCTCGCAACATAAAGCGTTAATCGAATTTCAGCACGCGTGGTTGTGCTTTCTGAGAATCGCTGCGTCAGAAGATTATTCGTAACAGAGATGACGACAACAGCTAGCAAACACACGCCCGCTACGACGATACGAAAGAACCATCGGTCCGGGCGTTTTGAATGCGAAGCAGCAGCCTGTGTCATCGTTTTATGTTAAGCTGCGGCACAATGCGTCGCAAGCATGACAAACGTCACGCGGCGGTCATCTGCCCAAGCAGGCTTGCAAACAACGCACGTCCGTCCGTACCACCGTGACCTACGTCTACTGCACGTTCAGGATGTGGCATCATGCCCAAAACCCGGCGATTGGCTGACAGAACGCCAGCAATATCCGCCACAGACCCGTTTGGATTGTTGTCATAGGTAAAGGCAATCCGGTCTTCGGCCTGCAAAGCAGCAAGGGTTTCTGGATCAACGGTATAATTCCCGTCATGATGAGCAACCGGATATTGCACGATATCACCCTCTGCATAGCCGTCAGTAAACGCAGATGTCGTCGCAGCCACACGCAATCCAACCGTCTTGCACAGAAACTTGAGGCCGGCATTGCGCATCAACGCACCCGGCAACAAACCAGTCTCAGTCAAAACCTGAAACCCGTTACATACACCAAGGGCATAGCCGCCACGTTCGACATGGGCGACAATAGCCTTTGACACGGGGCTTTGCGCGGCAATCGCGCCACAGCGCAGATAATCACCGAACGAAAAACCACCAGGAACAGCAACCAAATCGACGCCATCAGGCAAAGCAGCATCTTTGTGCCACACCATGCTGACATCCGCACCCGCAGCCTTCAGCGCGACAGCCATATCCCGGTCACAATTAGAGCCCGGAAAAACGATTACGGCGGCGCGCATCAAAGAACCTCGACGCGGTAGCTTTCGATCACGGTATTCGCGAGCAGCTTTTCGCACATCTCACCGATTGTGGCCTCAGTTGTGCCATCAGCCAACTCAAGCTCGATCACTTTACCCTGCCGCACATCCTGTACACCATCAAACCCAAGCGAGCCCAAAGCATGCTTGACAGCCGCTCCTTGCGGATCCAGTACACCGGTCTTCAACATCACATGCACACGGGCTTTCATGGGCGGGTCCTTTGCAACTTCAGCTAGCCAAAAAACGCATTGGCACGGGGATCAATTAATGAGGGTTGGTTTCGTTTGGGCGTGTGTCACATTCGTCGGCAACACACCAAGACGCCTTGCGACCTCAGTATAAGCATCAGCCAAATCACCAAGATCTTGACGGAACACGTCCTTGTCCAGCTTCTTGCCAGACTCAATATCCCACAAGCGACAGCTATCCGGGCTAATCTCATCTGCGACGATCAGGCGAGGGAATTCGTTGTCCCAAACGCGACCAATCTCAATCTTAAAATCGACCAACTTGATGCCAACGCCGTATAGCGTGCCAGACAAGAAATCATTCACCCGCAGTGCAAGGCTCACAATATCGTCCATCTCTTGCTGGGTAGCCCAACCAAATGCGGCAATATATTCTTCTGGGACCAGTGGATCCCCGAGCGCGTCGTCTTTGTAAGAAAATTCCACGATTGGACGCGGCAGCGCCATGCCCTCTTGCAAACCAAGACGTTTTGCCATGGTCCCAGCGGCAAAATTTCGAACGATCACTTCCAACGGAATGATCTCAACCTGACGGATCAATTGCTCGCGCATGTTTAAGCGCTTAATAAAATGTGTCGGGACGCCGATTTGGGCCAAGCCAGTCATAAAATATTCAGACAGGCGGTTGTTCAACACGCCCTTGCCCTCGATCACAGCCTTCTTTTCAGCATTGAACGCAGTGGCATCGTCCTTAAAATATTGCACAAAAGTGCCCGGCTCGGGACCTTCATACAAAATCTTTGCTTTGCCTTCATAGACCAATTTGCGACGTGCCATGCCATCAATCCTCGTGTCACACCCCGTAGCAGGATGCGTCATAGCGCGCCTCATAAGCCAAGCCCCCCTTGCGAGCAAGCCATCGCGTAGTCATATCATACTCAACATCACATGAACCACTCCGGAGGACTCCCCATGGCCAGCATGAAAGATCGCGAAAACGCGTTCGAAAGCAAATTCGCACATGACGCAGAAATGCAATTCAAGGCAGACGCCCGTCGCAACAAACTGCTTGGTCTTTGGGCCGCAGACCTGATGGGCAAAGATGGCGATGCAGCGGCTGAATATGCCCGCGAAGTCATCAAGTCCGACTTTGAAGAAGCCGGCGACGAAGATGTTTACCGCAAGGTCTCCGGCGACTTGGGTGATAAGGCCGATGAGGCTACGATCCGCGCCAAGATGGTTGAATTGATGGTAGAGGCCAAAAACCAACTCATCGACGAAGTCTAAACTTCAGCCTAAATATGATATCAAAAATGAGCGTCGCCCACCTTGGGCGGCGTTTTTTATTGATCGTTGACGGCCCACGGCTACGCCTAAGCAACGGATTTAGCGGCATTGAGGATAGCACATGCGAGAGCTTTTGCACGCCTATACTTATTGTCTAAGCTTGGCTTCAAGACTACAATTGACTTAAGAGATTCACTTCTTAGCTGCTGAGCATTACCTGCTGTCCAAGTTAGGACAGACGCTTGGTCGATTGTTGTGAGCCGCCATAGGACCGCCATTCCATCGG
>JAPKCP010000426.1 GCA_028822885.1 Yoonia sp.
TGCGGCTGGCTGCTGAAAAATCTGCGGATACGCCGTATGCTGCGTGGATCGATACCTATGCAAGCTCTGATTATCAGGCGGTTTGTACCACTGTCGGCACCATGATTGATGCCGCAGTCACACGCCGGATCGGTGATTTAGCAACATCGCCACGGGCGCAGGCGCTACAAAATCGATTTACACGGGCTACTTTGCTGGAAGTCGGATTTTGGCAGATGGGTTTGAACGCGTCATGATCCCATCCGTTGGCATCACATTCAAAGGTCAGCACAGGATCGCGGGTTCGGTGCTGTTCGATGTTGAACTGTGTTTGCCGTCTGGGCAGTGGACCTGTTTGCTGGGCCGGTCTGGTGTTGGGAAATCAACGGTCCTCCAGTTAATCCTTGATCTGGAAACTGGCGGTGAATTTCAGGGTACGATGACCGCGACAGACGGATTGCCGCTGACGGATCGTATCAGCTATATGGCCCAGTCGGATTTGCTGCTGCCGTGGCTTTGCGTGCTGGACAACGTCTGCATCGGGGCGCGGCTGCGCGGTGAAAAACCCGACATAGTGCGGGCCAAATCGCTGCTTGATCGTGTCGGGTTGGGGCAACATACAACAAAAAAGCCGGCGGCGTTATCGGGTGGCATGCGTCAACGTGCAGCTCTTGCGCGCACATTATTCGAGGATCGCCCGATTGTGTTTTTGGATGAACCGTTTTCCGCCCTTGATGCTGGCACGCGCGCGGATATGCAGGAACTGGCAGCTGAGGTGTTGGAAGGCCGCACCGTTCTACTCGTGACCCATGACCCCGCCGAGGCCACGCGTGTGGCGCATCAGATCATTGTGATGTCAGCACAGGCCGCAACAGTTTGGCCGGTTCCTAACACGCCTGCGCTGCGCGAAATCAATGCGCCCGAGACGCTGGACTGTCAGGCGCATCTGCTGGCCTATTTGCGCGAGACGGCGGCATGAGAGTGCGTGATATTGTATTTTCGGTCTTGCTTGGGTTGGGACTGTGGCAAGCGCTTGTGATTATCACTGACGCGCCCCATTTCATTCTGCCATCACCTTGGCGCGTGGCTCAGGCAGCTTTTAACAGCCGTGTTCTTATCGTTGAGAATGCGTGGGTGACAGGTATCCAAGTTTTATTGGGGCTGATTATTGGCACCCTGCTGGGTGTCGGCACCGCGATCCAGCTTGCTTTGTCGAAAACCGCAGAACGGCTGATGCTACCTATCCTAGTGTTTACGCAGGCAGTGCCTGTTTTCGCGCTGGCCCCGCTGCTCACGCTTTGGTTTGGCTTCGGTATGGGGTCAAAAATTATCATGACAGTTTTAATAATCTACTTCCCGCTCACCTCTGCGTTTCATGATGGATTGACCCGAATAGATCGTGGCTATCGCGACTTATCACTTTCGATGGGTGCCGGAAAATATCATTTCATGCGGCATATTCAAATTCCCAATGCGTTACCGAGCCTTGGTACAGGCCTGAAGTTAGCCGCTGTTTATGCCCCTATTGGTGCAATTATCGGTGAATGGGTCGGGGCGTCTCAAGGGCTAGGGTATCTGATGTTACTGGCGAATGGGCGTGCTAAGATTGACCTTATGTTCGCTAGCCTCATCGTTCTGGCGTGTATGACCGTCGTGCTTCACATTGCTGTAGGCCGCCTTGCTGATCAGTTGAACCGGTACGCGCAGGGCACATCACACCAATAGATCCCGATGGTGCTCGCTACGCTGGCTTATGCCTTTTGCGTGTTCGACTGTTGGCGTTCGAAAGGAAAAACTATGATCAAACGGGACAAGCCACTGAGCTTTGGGGAAAGACACTACGGTAACCAGAGCCGCGAGCGTTGATTATTGAACGGATCAACGATGGGTGGACACCAGAGCAAATAGCTAG
>JAPKCP010000427.1 GCA_028822885.1 Yoonia sp.
CAATGGGCCGTCCACAACCCGAAGATCATCAGACACCAAACAAATGCTACGCCGACCCCGACGTCTGTTCCGAGCCCTTCCCCACCTCCTAGCTTGAGACTACGAACGCCGATCGTTACAAGCGATTAAGGGAGTATACCAATTGCAGAACTCTAGACCTAGAAACGTGCTGATATTGGCTTTAGTGGCTGCTTGCGGCCTTGCCGGGTGCGCGCGCCAATCGCATTCGGGTAAACCGACGGCTTCCGCGTCTGACATCGATTGCATGGCGCGGGCTATGTATTTTGAATCGAACCGCTCCAGCCGGGATGGAATGATCGCGGTGGGCAGCATCGTCATGAACCGTGTGCAGTCTGATAGTTTCCCAAATAGCGTGTGCTCAGTGGTCAGCCAGAGAAACCAGTTTGCGCCGGGCGTGATGACCAAGGCAATGAGCGGTCAGGCCAAAGCATTGGCTGAGGCCTCAGCGTCTGCCGTGCTGGTTGGTGAAAGACACCCTAATGTAGCGGGCGCAAGGTTTTTTCATGCCGCTTGGTATGACGCCAATTTCAATAATATCCACTATGTCCTGACAGCGGGTGGAAATGCCTTTTATGAAAAACGGCGACCTGAAGATGTGACGTCGCCGAACCCGCTTTCACAGATTGAAGGGATCACGGGGTAGCTGCCCTGGGACTTACGCAATGTCCGATGAGGTTGCCGTCGAGAGTATAACTTCGACCAACAGCCCAACCATTCTCACAAACGGTATCCCGAACCTGTTGGCTGCAGATGTGTTTCTCAAGAGAGTTCCTGTTGCAGGTACCGATCATCACTTTAATGAAGGCTTCCTCATGGCCACCAAAACTAAGCTGCACCCCCGTAATCAACACAGAGAAGATTACGATTTTGCGCGTTTGATGGCGCATTCGCCTGAACTTGAGACATTCACGATCAGCAATCCTCTCGGTCAAACGACAATTGATTTTCAAGACGCGTTGGCAGTCCGTATGCTTAATCGGGCGTTGCTAAAGGCTTATTACAATATAAATTTTTGGGATATCCCTGCCAATTATCTGTGCCCTCCGATTCCCGGTCGTGTCGACTACATCCATCATCTGGCGGACTTGCTTGCCAGCGACAACAATCAAGAAATCCCGCGTGGACGTCATGTCAAAGCCTTAGACATAGGCACCGGTGCTAGTTTGGTGTATCCCCTTCTTGGCCAGAGTGAATACGGCTGGCACTTCACTGGCGCCGATATAGACCCCGCCGCTATCAAATCGGCGCAGCAGATTTGCCAATTCAACGAGCTGAAAATCACCCTCAGACGACAAAATATACCTGAGAATATCTTTAAAGGAGTGATCGAACCCCACGATGCTTTTCACATCACCCTGTGCAACCCGCCTTTTCATGCTTCCATCGAACAAGTTAATAAAGGCACCCAGCGTAAGTGGCGTAACCTTGGAAAGGGGCCTTCACAAAAACTCAATTTTGGCGGTCAAAACTCTGAACTTTGGTGTCCGGGTGGCGAGATAAGGTTTATCGCTAGGATGGTTGAACAGAGCATAGGGTTCGCTGACCAGTGCCTGTGGTTTAGCTCGTTGGTGTCAAAAAAAGATAACCTCCAGCCACTCTACAAAATTTTAGAAAAGGCTAAAGTTGACGATTTTAAAGTAGTCGAAATGGCACAAGGGCATAAAAAAAGCCGTTTTATTGCTTGGACTTACATTAAAAAAAGTCAACGATCTTTGTATGTGAATGGAGCTAATAAATAGAGCGGGTGTCCACATCGCGGTCATGGGCATCTCAGATTTCTACGCCCTCGACCAATGGCCGCTTTGCGGAAGCCGCAGCGCAGCAACAGAACCCATCATGAATGGCAGCAATGGGCCG
>JAPKCP010000139.1 GCA_028822885.1 Yoonia sp.
GCGGCATTTCTTGAGATCACGGCGATTATCCAACTTAGCTGGGTGTCGATCTGGGATGATGTGGAAGACAATACTGCTGAACTGCCAGCCCGCATTCAACTCCCCAAAACGATCGACTTTACGGTTGATTACCTGCGCTCTGGCTTGCCGCGCGATGCCTATGCGCGTGCGCGGGTTAACCGGTCTGGGCGGCGCTATGCGTCTGTGCATGTGGAAGGCTGGCAGGATAATCGCTCCAAACTGTTCGCCCAAGCCACGGGGCATTTCCTTATGCCGGACCGCACAAAGGCACCATGACACCTGATCCGCTGACACATCGCCGGGTTCTGCGGATTTCCCTGCCCATAGTGTTGGCGAACGCAACGGTCCCGATCCTTGGGGCCGTGGACACTGGTGTTGTGGGCCAATTAGGGGAAGCTGCCCCCATCGGTGCAGTCGGCATCGGCGCGATTATCCTGACTGCCCTTTATTGGGTGTTTGGGTTCCTGCGCATGGGCACGGCAGGCTTGACAGCACAGGCACAAGGGGCAGGCGACCAGCCAGAGGTCGCAGCCCTGCTATCTCGGTCGTTGCTTATTGGCGTATGTGCTGGTTTCGCGATTATTGCCCTACAAATCCCTTTATTCCTCGGGTTCTTCAGCCTTTCCCCGGCCAGCGCAGAAGTCGAATCCCTTGCCCGCGAATACATGGCGATCCGCGTCTGGTCTGCCCCCGCAACTATCGCATTATATGGCATTACTGGCTGGTTGATCGCGCTTGAACGCACCAAAGCCATCCTTGCCATTCAAGTTCTGATGAACGGTGCGAACATCATCCTAGACCTCGTTTTTGTGCTGGGTTTTGATTGGGGCATCGCTGGCGTCGGCTGGGCCACGTTCATCGCGGAATGGGCAGGGTTGGTGCTTGGGTTATGGCTCTGCCGCGACGCGTTCGCAGGCACCGCTTGGAAAGATAAAGCACGGGTATTCGACACGATCCGCCTAAAACACATGGCTGTCGTCAATTCTGACATCCTGATCCGGTCAGTCCTGCTGCAAGCGATCTTTGTCAGTTTCCTGTTCTGGGGGGCAGATTTTGGCGATGTGAACCTCGCTGCCAACCAAATCCTTTTGCAATTCCTCTATATTACAGCCCACGCGCAAGACGGCTTTGCCTTCGCGGCGGAATCTCTTGTTGGCCAAGCACTTGGCGCACGCAAACGGGCAGCACTACGACGCGCGGCACTTCTTACCTCTGGTTGGGCGACGGCGACGAGCGTACTTTTATCCATCTGCTTTGCAACCTTTGGCCCCATGGTTATTGACATCATGGCGACGGCCCCTGACGTGCAATCCGCAGGCCGCACATACCTGCCTTATATGATTGCAGCGCCAATCCTGGGTGTCGCATCTTGGATGCTTGACGGTATTTTTATCGGGGCGACACGCACCAAAGACATGCGCAACATGATGATTATCTCAGCCCTAGTCTATTACGCATGTGCCTTTCCGCTGATGGCGCTGTTCGGTAATCACGGGTTATGGATTGGGCTACTGATCAGCTTGGTCGTGCGCGGGGTCACGCTGGGCATCAAATACCCAGCGTTAGAGGCGCAAGCAGATCGCTAATTTTGCAGTCGCGCAGTGTCGTCACTAAACACCTTTGGGTGTTTGAGCCTTTGATGACGCAAGTGACAGTGCCGGAGGTCACGATCTGACGCGCAGCTCGCGTAAGTCGGTGGGCGTCTACGGCGTTGCGCTGGTGAGTTGTTTTGGCGAAATGAATGCTGAGGGATGTGCTATACGTCCAACCAAAGTGTCACGGGGCCATCATTTGTGAGGCTGACTTTCATGTCTGCACCGAACTGGCCTGTCTGAGTTGTGATGCCGAGGGCGCTGATGTCGTTGATGAATTGCTCGTAAAGTGCGCGGCCCTCATCAGGGCGGGCAGCGCTCGAAAAACCGGGACGGTTTCCGCGTGAAGTATCGCCTGCAAGAGTGAATTGGCTGACGATGAGAGCTGCACCGCCGGTATCTTTCAGCGATAAGTTCATCTTGCCTGCTTCATCCGCGAAGATACGCAGCTTGCTGATTTTGGCGGCAAGTTGCGCTGACTTTGCTAGGTCGTCACCCTGCATTGCACACACTAGGATAAGCAGCCCGGGACCGATTTCGCCGATGGTCATGCCGTCGACGACGACTTTGGCGTCTGTGACGCGCTGGATTAACGCTCTCAAAGTTCAGAGGCCCATGGTGGGTTTGCACCTGCCCGCGAGACAGTGATCGCAGCTGTTTGAGCACCAAGGGACAGGGCGTCGCGGATTGCATCTGACGACAGTTCGGCAACAGCGGATTTTGTGAGTAAACCAGCGTTGTGCAGGCTTGCCAGAAGGCCCGCGTTAAACGTGTCTCCCGCCCCAACCGTATCAACAACGGTGGCTTTTTGGGCGGCGACAAAGAGCTCTTGGTTGGGTGAATAACCGGTGACGCCTTTTGCGCCTTCGGTGATACACAGTAATTTCAAGCCGTTATCAGCGACCATTTTGCGGGCTTTATCAGCGGTGGCGCCGTTAGGATCAAGCCAATCAAGATCTTCGTCAGACAGTTTTACAATGTCTGCCAGCGCGATCATGTCAGCGATACGGGCGCGATAGATGGATTCATCTTTGATGAACGTTGGGCGGATATTGGGGTCGATCATTGTGACCTTGGTCGCAGCCTCGCGCTTAAGAAGGGCCGCGTAAGTAGCCGCACAGGGTTCAACCGCGAGGGAAATTCCGCCAAAGAAAACAGCGTCTGCCGCTGTGGTTGGCAGGCTATCAATGGGCAGCAACCGCCCAGCAGTATTTTCGTCGTAGAACGCGTAGGTGGCATGGCCCTCGACCAATTTTACAAAAGCCAATGTTGTTGGTGCATCAGAGCGGTGGGCGAGGGTGGCATCGACGTTTGATGCCTTAAGTGTGTCGATCAACACCTCGCCAAAGAGGTCGGTTGAGACGCCAGAATAGAACTGCGTCGGCACGCCCAAACGGCCCAAAGCGATGCTTGTGTTGAACACAGCGCCGCCTGCGTGGGGCGCAAATGCGGTCTCACCAGCGGCAGTTTCACGCGGCAGCATGTCGATCAGGGCTTCGCCCGCGCAGAGGATCATCGCGTAACTCCTATTGGCTGTTAGCGATAACAAATCCCACACCCAGCGCGATAATCAAGCCGATAATGACCGCAAATGTGATTTTCCAAGCAGAATAGGGGCGCGCGCCTTGCACACGGCCCGTGCGGCCATTCACGACAAAGCGGTAGGTTTTGCCGTTGAATTTGTACGCGGCAAGCCAAACAGGCAGCAGAATATGCTTGAACGTCACACTGCTGATTTGGGTTTGCACGTCGCTGACACGTTGTTCGTCGCCGCCGATATCATATTTGACGTCGCGCAGGATCATTCGGTCCATATAGGCGCGCGCTTGGGTAAAGCCCTCGGTGAGTTCAACTTGATAGCCTTCAGCCCGGAAACCGGCCAAATATTCGGGTTTGTAAGGTTCTAATGCCGACAAGTCCCATGGCTCTAACCCGTCAGTGTACTTCTTGGGCAGGCTGTTGGAGGCGAGAACAAGCACGTCGTCAAAGAACCTTGCGACACGGCCAGAGGCACCACGCCAACGGGTTTTACGCACTTGAACCTGTTCGCTTTTACCGTCGCGGACGACGGTTTTTGTCTCGTAATAATGGGTGCCGCGTTGGCCGGAATAGCTTGAATTCGTATTGGCGTCGAAGGTCCAATAGGGGACGTAGATCCCATTCATTTTTCGCCCCTTACGGGCATATTCTGTCAACCCATTTGGTGCAAACCAAAGCGATCCAAGCCAATCTGTCAACGCTTTGCGCGATGCGGGTTCGTCAAGTTCAAACGGCAGCAACCCGCGTGGTTTGATGTGCCGGTGTGTGCCTGTATCCGTGACCACGGGTGTCGCGCAAAACGGGCATTCCGCAGCGTGGGTGTCGCTGTCAAACTCGGTCTGTGCCCCGCAACTGGTGCAAGTTATGACCTTTGTTTCTTCGATGTCTTCGTCAGTGAGCGCGTTTTTCACAGCCGCCTGAAAGTCGAGTTCTTTGATTCCGCTGGCAGCCCCTGACCCTGTTTCAAGCGCTTCGGTATTGCCACAATGGTCGCAGATCAACCGGTTATCGCCGGGATCAAACCGCAGGTCTGACCCGCAGGCCTCGCAGGGAAAACGGTGTTCTTGCAGCGGGGAGGTTGGGGTATCGGTGTCGGTCATGTCTCTGCGCCAAAACGTTTGATATTCATGAGTTAAAGTTTGGCACAAAGACCGGCAGGCCACCAGTGCTTGATAACAAGAAGCCGTGAAAGGCGCGTGAAACAATGCAATTCACATTGTGCCAGATCACACACTTGAACCAAACAAAAAGCGGATCGCGACACCATAAAGGATTTAGAGCGTCGTGCACCAGTTTGGTGTGTGGCTTGCTTTGATCTGCTTCGTAAAAACTAACCACGGAGGCTGCGTGGGATAAGTTTGAGGCGATGGGTTAGGGCCGTATCGCAGGCCGCAAGGTGCAGGGATAGTTGAGGGCACTACCGTCCCCAAACGTGCCTTCGCAGTAGTATCCACCTGATTGCGTTTGGAATAGGGAGATGCAGAGGCCGCTCCAGCTGCCTGCCTCTGCGACGCACATTGTGTTTTCGTCAAAGCCCGAGATCGTGCTTTCCAGTTGCGTTCCAAACGCGGGGTTCACGTAGGTCGCGGTTCCGTCGAGCGCGAAAATCACACCTTCGCCGCTGGGGGCTAATGCGCTGAAGGCGTTGGCGTCGGGAAACTGCGCAGTGAGGTCTGTTTGTACGTCAATGACGTCTACTGGGGTCAGACCTTCGGGCCGGTTTGTGACGTCTTCAGATGCCATGCAGCCCACCAAAAGTGAGGTGATAACACTGAGGGTCAGGATGCGTGGCGTCATGATTTAAGCTCCCGGAGGCGGTGGTGGTGCAACGGTGAAAATAGCGTTCAGATCGCCCACATCTTCGGCGCGAATCCAGCCGTCTTGGCCTTGTGTCCAAACCATTGTGTCGCGACTGACGGTGCCATCAGTGACTTTTCGGCCCATCGCAGCCTTGGAAAACGGCCCGGTTACGTTGCCTGCAACGGCTATATGCCAAAGATGCTCCGCAGGCGGGGGCGGCGGAGGAGGAGGTGCCATCGCGGCAGGTTGTTGTGGGACTTGTCCCCAAGGGCCCGGGGCAGCTTGGTTTTGGTTGAACATATTGCCCATCTGCATGCCTATTCCGGCACCCATTCCCATACCCATTGCTTGACCCGCGGCGGACCCTTCGGCCCCCATCGCCTGTGCGGCTTGGTATTTCAGGTGGTCATCAAGGTTGCCCGTAATACCGCGTGATGTCCTTGCATCCAACGCCTTTTCAACGGCAGGCGGCAAGCTGATGTTTTCGATGTAAAGTTCTGGTAGCGTAATGCCATATTGCGTGATCGTGGCCGAAATGGCCTCCGCAATAAGCTTACCAACGTCGCCCGTGTTCGCTGCCATATCAAGAATTGGGATACCTGATTGCGCGATCGACCGGCTGAATTCCTGCACGATAATGTTGCGGATTTGGTAGCTGATTTCGTCAGCAGTAAATTCGCCGTCCGTGCCGACAATTTCAGTCATGAAACGTGCCGGATCGCTAACCTTCATTGTGTAGGTGCCAAAAGCGCGAATGCGAGTTGGCCCAAATTCTGGATCGCGCAGCATGATCGGGTTTTTGGTTCCCCACTTGAGGTTCCCAAAACGGGTGGTGTCGACGAAATAAATCTCAGACTTGAACGGGGATTTGAAGCCGTGGTCCCAATGCTGGAGCGACGTCATAATCGGCATGTTGTTGGTTTCAAGCATATAGAGACCGGGGGTGAACACGTCAGCCATCTGACCTTCGTGAACAAAAACAGCGGCTTGGCCTTCACGCACGGTGAGCTTGGCACCGTATTTTATTTCATGGCCCGCGCGTTCAAAACGCCAAACCATGGTGTCTTGGGTTTGGTCAGTCCAATGGATAACGTCGATAAACTGGCCAGAGAGGAAGTCGAGGATGCCCATAGTCGGCCCTTTCGTGTGATTTGTTAACGATATGCTATGCAGCGCGGCGAAGTATGGCAAGTTGAGCGTTAGCTTGGGCCACTATCAAGGAGTTCCCGCGCGATGATCCGCGCGATGGGTGCTGCCTCGTCTGGGGCCATGCCAGTGCGGAAACGTGGGTCGTAAAGCATTTGGAGAAGCAGTTCGTCGTGCGTTGTCAGCCGTCCGAACTCCTCATCATCGTTGAAGATTGAGGGCCGCGCCTGTGGGCTGTCATTCGCAAGGCCGAGACCCTGAGCGAGCTCTTCATGAAAGCAGGTTGTCCGTAGCAAATCGGGGTGTTCTGCACGGATGACGGCAACCGCCTTGGAGTAACTTGCGCTATCACCTTCCGCAAAGGCGATGACGATGCAAAGCTGATCGCGGGGCAGGTTTGTTATCGCACGGATAGAGCTGTCCTGGATGCCGGGTACGATTTCGCGCAACCGATCAGCGTAGTTCGACCGCTCATCTTCGTTGAGCACCAGAACATAGTAATTGGGGTCCACGTTGGTTTGAGAGATGGACAACCCAGTGGCACCGGACAATCGCTGCGCATAGGCGCTTATTGTGTTGCGATCCCTGGTCCGGATTTCAAGACTGACAGAGGGACCAAATTCGGTCGTCATTCGCACAGGCGTATCCCAGCGGCGCAGACGTGCGAGGGTGGCTTGTGGCCGCAGGATGTCCCCATCCACGTATTCATCGAACAGCGCGATGCGCACGAAATTTCGCGCCAGTACGGTGTCGGTAAACGGAGTATCTGGGCCGCCACCGTCGCCGCGCAATAGCCCTTGCGTCAGAAGATCGTTTTGTAGGCGTCGGTAATAAAGTGACAAGGCTTTGCTGGCCTCGCTTGGCGGAACGATTTCTGGTTCGCGTTGAGAAATAAGATCGGGGCGTTGCGCCGGCGGTGTGTTGGTCGGCAACGCAACCGGCGGAGAGGTCGCGCAGGCGGCAAGCACGAGCAGGCCCAAAAGGCCCGCCGCACGCAAGATGCCACCCACAATTTTCATTTAAGCGCCGATCGCAGTGCCGATGGTGTCACCGGTTTTGTCGCCGCGCGCTTTTGCGGAAGAAAGCGTTTCTTTCAGCTCTTTCTCCATATTTTGCAGTTCTGTTTCGGCTTCGGCCCGCTTGCGCTTACCTTCGTCCGCGATTTCCAAGCTTTCGTTGATCGTGGCGATCAGGTCGGCGTTCGCTTGCTTGACGGCGTTGATGTCAAAGACGCCACGCTCCATCTCGGTGCGGATAACTTTGTTGGCATCACGCAGGTTTTTGGCGTTTGCAGTGAGCAGTTCGTTGGTCAAATCGTTAGCACCACGTACGGCCTCGGCCGCTTCAGCAGAGCGTTGGATCGTGACGGCTTGGGCCAATTGGGTTTCCCAAAGTGGCACGGTATTGACCAAAGTGGAGTTGATTTTGGTCACAAGGGATTTGTCATTTTCCTGCACAAGGCGAATTGACGGCAAGGATTGCATCGTCACCTGACGGGTCAGTTTCAGATCATGCACACGGCGTTCCAGATCGTCGCGTGCGGATCGCAGATCACGCAATTCCTGCGCTTTCATGATCCCTGCATCTTCTGGCGCTGTGTCGACCTCGGCCACTTTGGCCGGGATAGTGGTTTCGTCAAGGTCTGCGATCTTCGCTTCACCGGCTGCAATATAAAGGGCCAGTTCATCGTAAAATGTGAGCGTTTTGTCGTAGAGTACATCAAGGCTTTCGATATCGCGTAGCAGCACACCTTCGTGACGCAACAGGTCTTCAGTCACGTTATCAATTTGGCCTTGGACCGTTTCAAAACGCGCGACAAATTTCGCCATTGGTGCAGCGCGGCCCAGCAGCTTTTCCCACCAGCTTTGCTTGCGCCGCACGTCAAGTTCAGAGATCGAGAAGCCCCGGATCGTGGACACGATATTGCGCAATGAATCGCCTGCGGGACCAACGTCTTTGTTGCGTACGCCTTGCAGCATGGCTTGCGAAATCTCTTGAAGCTCAGCCTGTGCGCCGGACCCGAATGAGATGATTGACTGGGTTTCGTCCATGTCAATTTCGTTCATGCGTCTTGTGATTTCGACCGTCGTAGGCGCATCAGCGTCCGTCAATGGCACCAAGTCCCCTTTGGGTTCATGCAGCACCACTGCTGTCACTTTTTCAACATCAGCCAGCGTCGCAGCGGCTTTTTCACGGATTTGTTCAGACATATCTGTCCCCCTGAGTATGCGGTCTTAGGATAGACCGTCGCGCTGCAACCTGTCGCGCAGCACTTTGATTTCGATGTCCATGTCCGTACGGTCGTCGACAAGCATTTTGTCAGTCCGTGCGGCAAAGTTTTCTTGCAGATCGTCGAGCAACGCGATGTAGGCTGTCCGTGCGTCAGGATCTGATTTGCGGCCATAGAGGTCCACAAACTTGACCGTCGCATCGCGCGCGCCCTCAAGATA
>JAPKCP010000140.1 GCA_028822885.1 Yoonia sp.
CGAACACAACAACACCAAATCGGAGCTGATCCATGCCCAAACACCGCGTCCTCACTGAATTTGGCATGGGCACATCGCTGCGCCGCCAAGACTACACCCAAGCCGCCAAACGGGCGTTGCAAGACGCGCTTTGGCACAATTCGATCAACATGGCCGAACTCTTTGGCTTCCCAAAAGAAGCTATGATCATCGACGTGGAAATCGCGGTGCAGGAACCGGATCAAGTCGACACAAACGCCCTGCTCGACATTTTCCCATATGGCCAGCCCAACGTCACAGTCCACCACGGTGGGCTTGATATCCCCCGCCCCGACGGCAAGCCAACGGTCATCGCGAACGCCGCAATTAACGTGTCATTCATGATGGAGCGGGCATAATGGATCATCGCATTATCATTGAGATGGGTATGGGCAATGACCTGCACGGCATGGATTACCAAAAAGCCGCACGCCGGGCGATTGAAGACGCGTTCCGTCATTCGACCCTCCCCATTTTCCAGAGCATTAACCTGCCAACCGACGCTATGCGCGTGCAAGTGACCGTTGGCGTACAAGAACCCGACAAACTCGACACGGCGGCCCTCGCCGACATGCTCCCTCGCGGCAACGCGACCGTGATCGCGACCAAAGGTGGGCACAACGTCCACAACGCTGAAACAAACGATACAGCGGTCATTGCGACTGCGGCGGTGGAGGCATTCCTGCCAGACCAATCCAGCGCTTGGAAGCAAAGCAAAACCTAACGGCTTCTTCTGGTGACAACATCTTCGGCAAAGGCACATATCAGGGCTGGATAGCCCTGATAAATATCGTGTGCGCGTTAGCGCTCAATCAGGTCGCATATCCGCACACAATTTCAAGTTGGCAGCAGCCGCCAGTGCCGTAAGTACTGCGGCAACACCATCTGAAAGGACCACCCATGACCAAATTGCTCGGTATTTCCGGCGCGTTACGCGCAAACTCGACAAACACAATGCTGATCCGCAATGCAGCAACCGCTTTCAACGCAGACACCTTCCAAGAGGCCGACCTGCACTTGCCGCTCTATGATGGCGATGTCGAAGAAAACGAAGGCATCCCCGCAGCAGTTCAAGCGCTAGCCGATCAAATCGCCAACGCTGACGCCATCATCATTTCGACTCCGGAATATAATAAAGGGATATCTGGCGTCCTTAAAAATGCGCTCGATTGGGTGAGCCGTGTAGAGGGCGCGCCTTGGGCCAATAAACCCGTCGCAATCATGTCAGCGACGGCTGGCCGCTCCGGCGGTGAACGGGCTCAAACAAATCTGGTTGCTGCCCTCGCCCCCTTCCGCCCGCACCTTATTTTGGGTCCAGAGGTCCTTATCGGGGCAAATTATCAAAGCTTCGATGACGCTGGCATCCTCACAAATGAAATCAGTCAAAAAGCACTTATGGACCTGATGGCCCGCCTCAAAGCTGCAATTTAGACACCGTTTGCCACCTCGATCAGGATCCCTGACGTGAACAGACATGATCGGCCCTGTTGCCCCTGTGCGGGCGATCGGGCCATCTGCAACCAACATGCCCAACCTTGCTAAAGGTACGATCCAGAGCTTGATTGGTGTCTCACTTAGAAAATACAGATCAGCGCTTCCCAGAACCGGGGTCCTTGCATGTGGCACAAAAAGGGGACTCGACCGCGTGAAGGTTGATCTTTTGATCTCCAAACTTCAGGGCCCAACGGATCGCCCCCCGCTTTTGGCTGAAATTGCTTTTCAATCGTCCCCAAAAGGTCACTATAAAAGGCGTTCATTGTATCAATGTCTGCGACAGTCAAAACAAGATGATCAAGCGATGTGACTGCTGGCATTTGCACGCCCTTTCCAATCAGGTTAGGCACTCACAATGCAATCTAATCCACACCAGACACAATCCATCACTGACACGCTCGATCCAGCGCGCGCACAAGCGTTGCAGGCAACACTTGGCTTAGATCCGTCTATCCAAAGTGGCGATGCGCTACCGCCCTTTGCACATCACATCTACTTTTGGGATCCTCAAACCCAAGGCGCACTTGGGATTGACGGTCATCCTGCAACTGGCGGCTTCATTCCAGACCTAGGATTGCCGCGACGCATGTGGGCAGCGGGCCGTATCGTGCAACACCAACCTCTCCGGGCCGGGATCAAAGCCGAAAAGATCAGCACCGTCGAAGGCGTAACCCGCAAGGACGGGCAGTCCGGCCCCTTGGCATTTGTTCGCATCCGTCATGACATCAGACAGCGCCACGCGCTTACCGTGACCGAATGGCAAGAACTCGTCTACCGACCTGCGGATGCTCCTGCTGCAGCACCCAAACTGGCACCAACCGTGGCTGCCCACAGCGAACCAATTGCATTCACATCAACACAGCTGTTTCGCTATTCCGCGTTAACCTTTAACGGCCACCGCATCCATTACGATGCAGATTATGCACGTAACGTTGAAGGCTACGCTGGGCTTGTCGTACATGGCCCCTTGCTCGCACATCTCATGATGCAACTTGCAACAAAGCTGTACGGCACATTCACCGATTTCAGCTACCGCGGGTCATCACCCTTAATCTTGGGCGAAGCCGCTACACTTTGTGCAAACGACGGCCAATTCTGGGTACGCGGCGGCGACGGACGGCTCTGCACCAGTGGCCAAATCGCTGTCGCCTGACGTTTTGCAGCTAGGCCCGTATTCATTTCGCCAAAACAACTCATTATACTACCTGCCCCAAATACTCGGGTCACGTTCAACGCACTGCTCGCCGCAGGCGGCCTTCAAGGCCTTATAGGTTCTGATCGGCCTGAAACGCTTCGGGAATCCGGTCGACCCCATCCAGCACCAAATCAGCCATGACATCGCCCACCAGCGGCGCCATGCCAAACCCAATCTTGAACCCACCATTGGCCACATAAGCCCCATCCTCAAAAGGATGACGGCCAAGCATTGGTGCCCGACTTCTGGATCTGGGGCGTACACCTGCCCAGCGCTCAATGACACGTGCCTGTGTCAAGATCGGAAACGCAGCCAAGGCGCGGCCATAAACATCGTCCAGTTGTTCGTCCACACTAATTGGGTCATCAAACTCGCGTTCCGACGTAGACCCAATGGCGACGGTTCCATCGCTGTGTGGCACAATATGCAGCGCATCTGCAAAAAGCTGTGGCGCGCCGGGCGCTGCAAAATCAAGCAAAAGCGCCTGACCTTTGACGCCGTTGCCAACCTGCCGTGTGTGTTGGGCCGTCATGTCTTGCAGGCCTTGCCAACCCGTTGCCCACACGACTTTCCCTTCCGGCGACCCCGTTTCGACAATCTGACCACCTAACTGCACGACCGCCGCGCCAAGCGCCCGTGTCGCACGCCTCGGATGGATCAATCCTGATAGCGTATCGCGCACGACAAATCCTGACGGCGATGGCGGCGCCCACGCTCCAAGGTCCTTTGCCGGGATGACCTCCCAAACAGCACGACCTTCCCATAACTCCGCCGCTGTCGCAGCACGAAGCTGCGCCAAATCAACCGCAGCAGCATCTGCCAAAGGTTGCAACCGTCCTGACCGTGCGTAGCCAACATTTTGACCAGTCAGCGCTGTGACACCGCCCCAAAAATCTTCTGCCAGCATCAGGCTCTCAAATTGAAACGCCTTTTTGCTGTTCCAATTCTCTGGCACATGCGGCGCAAGAGCGCCCACAATCCCGCCGCTCGCACCCGAAGCCACACCGTTTGGATCTATCACTTGCACCTTTGCGCCACGCCGCGCACAGGCATATGCCACCGACAGGCCAAACACGCCTGCCCCCATGATCGTCACATCCGCGATTGCCATTTCGTTGTCATCCCCGCAATGATGCCCCAACACCAAGGCACCCGCGACACGTAAGGCAAAACCGGATGAGCGACCAGACGACAGACCTGACATGGCGCAAGACAGATCTTGGGGATGTGCCGATTTCGACGCGGTTTGATGATCCGTATTATTCGCTTGATAATGGGTTAGCGGAAACACGGCATGTGTTCCTTGATGGCAATGATCTACCTGCCCGATTTAGCGACCATTTCCACATCGCAGAGCTTGGCTTTGGAACGGGCTTAAATTTCCTCACGACTGTGCAGGCATGGACCAATGCAGGCAGCCCCGGCACTTGGCATTTCACCAGTTTTGAGGCCTTTCCACTGAACGTGGATGCCGTGAGCACCGCCCTTGCGGCCTTCCCAGAACTTTCAACATTTGTCCCATCCCTTTTGCGGATTTGGGATGCGGCCATGATTGCCCCCACTGAATATGCCAACGGTATCACGCTTGAGGTCATCACCGGCGATGTCCGCCAAACTCTTCCCGCTTGGACTGCCAAGGCGGATGCATGGTTTCTTGATGGGTTTTCCCCAGCCAAGAACCCTGAAATGTGGGAAGAATCTGTGATGCGCGCCGTTGCCAACCATACAAAAATCGGTGGAACGCTCGCAACTTACACAGCCGCCGGTCACGTGCGCCGATCCTTGCAAAACGCTGGCTGCGCCGTCACCCGTGCGACCGGATTTGGCCGTAAACGCCACATGACCCGCGCCATAAAGGAAGCCTGATGCAGTCCAATAACACCCGCCTCGGTATCCTATATATGATCGTCACGACCCTCGTGTTTGCTTTACAAGATGGCATCTCGCGGCATTTGGCAGGCGAATACAGTGTTCTGATGATCGTTATGATCCGGTACTGGTTCTTTGCGGCCTTTGTGATTGCTATCGCCCGCCGTCAAGCCGGATCGATCCGGGCGGCAGCCGCAACAAAGCAACCCGCCCTCCAGATTTTCAGGGGTCTGCTGCTTGCCTTTGAGATTTGCGTGATGGTTCAAGGCTTTGTCCTGCTGGGTCTTGTCGAAAGTCATGCAATTTTCGCAAGCTATCCACTTCTTGTGGCAGCCCTATCAGGCCCGATATTGGGTGAAGCCGTCGGTTGGCGTCGTTGGGCCGCCATCGGCGTTGGCTTTGTTGGCGTTCTGATCATTTTGCAACCGGGCATTACCGTCTTTGCACCCGCTGCCATTGTCCCTCTCGCCGCAGCCCTCATGTTCGCGCTGTATTCGCTTCTGACGCGCTATGCCGCCCGCAAAGACAGTGCGGCGACCAGCTTTTTCTGGACCGGAACAACAGGTGCTGTTTTGTTGACCCTCATCGGCATCTGGTTCTGGGAGCCACTGACAGGCCCTGATTGGATTTGGATGGGCGCACTTTGCATCTCGGGTGCAACAGGTCACTACCTACTGATCAAATGCTACGAAGTCGCAGAAGCCAGTGCGGTCCAACCCTTCGCCTACTTGCAGCTCGTGTTCGCCAGCGCCCTTGGGATAACGATTTTCGGTGAAGTCCTTGAACTGCATGTGGCCATTGGTGCAGGAATTGTCATTGCGTCTGGGCTGTTCACGGTTTGGCGCGCCCGTAAAGCGACGAAACCTTAACCGCCAGGTCGTGAAATCGGGCGAATACCGGGAACTGCAGCAGGTCTAGAAATCGCAGTTGAGGTGGCCGCAGAAGGAACGCTTGTCGAAGTCGAAATGACCGCTTCTGGCGCAGCACTCGGATCAGGGCGTAGTTGCGGCCTCACGATGAGTTTTCTGCCCATAAGCAATTCCGTAAAGGCAATGGGACCCGTTTGCCCCGTCAAACGGGCACGATAAACAGGGATAGATTCCGTGACACGCATCACGTAATTTCGCGTCTCGCGGAACGGTATGTGTTCAATCCAATCAACGACATCAACCTCACCCAAACGGGGATCACCGCGCTCGTCCATCCAACGTCTTGGCCGACTTGGCCCAGCATTATATCCAGCTGCGATTTGTACCGGCGACTCTCCAAATTCCTCGGTTAAGATCGCTAGATATTTTGCTCCAAGCTGTGCGTTGTAAGTCCAATCGGCAGTCAGCCGCGCCTTGGAATATGGCAGGTCCAAAAAGCCAGCAACCTCTTGCGCTGTCGCAGGCATCAATTGCATCAGGCCAAGTGCACCAACAGGGCTTCCCGCGCCTGCATTAAATTCACTTTCTCGCCGTGCGATCGACAGGGAAAGGGCCGTTTCAACCGGTAAATCCAGCTCGCGCAATCCATGCATCGGGAAATAAGCCGACGGGACGATAATCCCGCGCAGCACAGCGGCCTTACCCAGCAGGACAGCATAATACGACTGATCAAGGCTTTCCATCAACGCAGCCAAACGTGCTGTATCTGTCGCGTCCAATTGACGACCCAATTGCGCAAAAAACTCTGTGGCAGACCCACGTTCGCCAGCCTCCAGCAAGGCCAATGCTGCCACAACAAGATCGTTTTCCAAAACGTCAGCGCCCTGCCAATCCTGTGGGTCAGCGCGTCCGGTCAAGGCCGGGTCAAGCGACATGCCTAGCTTTTCTGCCGCCAGCAGGCCGTAAAAACTCGTTTGATGGTCAGATCCTTGCGCATATGCCAAAGCAGCCGCATTGGCATCGCCCAACGCTTGATGCGCCCTACCCCGCCAATATCCAGCCCTACCCAGTGATATCGGGCTCTCAACTTCAGCAGCCATCGCGTTAAAATGCGTCAGCGCCAGCGCGGGATCTTCAAAATATCGCAAAGCAATATAACCCGACAGCCATTCCAAATCGGCGTAGGCGCTGCCTTCTGTGAGGAAATGCTGGGACGCCAAATCATACGCACTCTGCGTTCGGCCTTCGCGCATCTCCCACCGCGCCAAGACTCTGCGCCAACCAGACCATCGAAACGGCTCTCCCAATGCGTCAACTGAGGTCGAGCGCCCTTTGAGAATCGCAATCGCTTGCGTCCGCTCTCCCTGACTTGAAAGCCAATTGTAACGGTCATAAGCAAGGCCGGGATCGCGCTTCAACGCGGCGGGCACGGCTTCAACCGCTTCGGG
The DNA here is from genome assembly GCA_028822885.1 of Yoonia sp. Classification (GTDB taxonomy): domain Bacteria; phylum Pseudomonadota; class Alphaproteobacteria; order Rhodobacterales; family Rhodobacteraceae; genus Yoonia. Next base: position 6,894 of record JAPKCP010000140.1, read on the forward strand.
AATTCCACGTTTACGAATGTAGGCGATACGCGCCAGCACAAGGGCCGATTGATCCTCACCAAGCAGCGGTAACATCAACGCGGCCTCATCCGTCAGCCACCGCCAAAGCAAATTATCTGCACGATCCGCGTGATGCGGGGCCACAACATCTGCAAACGTGTCAAGAATGGCGGCCTGCCCGCGCGTGCCAAGCCTAAGATCGAGCCACGCTGCGACAATCACTTCTTTCGCGGCGTCGGGTTGCCCCTGCTTGGTCAGCGCCTCTGCCAAACGAACAGCGCCTTCGCCGGTTTCAGGCGCATTATCCGCGAACCAAGCAATGACTAAATCTGGGTCTGCACGCTTTTCAAGCACCCTTTCGGCACCAGCGCGCAAACGCGACATCGCAGGCCACGTTGGATGATCCTCAATAAATGCGGTAAAATCAGAAAAAGCCCCAACACCTGACCGCAATTGCATCCACGTCAGAACGTCGCGCGATAATGCTTCATCAACAGACGCAAACGCAGCCTCGTAATCACCGTCATCCGCCAGCTGAATAGCCGCAACAAATGCCGGATCGCTTTGCTGGGCAGTCACTGCACCAAAGCCAAGCGTGAAAATAAGTGTGGAAAGGATCAAGCGCATCAACTTTGGGTCCTTGGACATGTGTTACCTCAAAGTAAGTGTCCGTGGTTAATAAACAATGCCCAACTTGTTCATCGGCGGAAAGCTGTCTACGTTCCGCGCGAGTTCAAATGGGGCGAATCTGCCCCTCGCACACAAGGAAATGCGTCATGATCACAGGGTCTCTTCCCGCGCTTGTCACGCCGTTTACGAACGGCCAAGTGGATCGTGATGCGCTCAAAAAACTTGTGAACTGGCATGTAGATCAAGGCAGCCATGGTGTCGTGCCTGTTGGGACAACTGGCGAAAGCCCAACGCTCACCCATTCCGAACACGACGATGTCGTTAAAATTGTGGTCGAAGCGGCGGCTGGTCGGATTCCCGTTGTCGCTGGTGCTGGGTCTAATAACACCATTGAAACCGTGCGCCTTGTGAACGCAGCTAAGGCGGCAGGCGCAGATGCTGCCCTTGTGGTCAGCCCATATTACAACAAACCAACGCAGGCTGGCCTGATTGCCCACTTCACAGCTGCCGCTGAGTGTGGCTTGCCGATTGTTCTGTATAATATCCCAGGTCGCTCTGTGGTTGATATTTCGCCTGCGACAATGGGCGAATTAGCGAAGCACCCCATGATCATAGGCGTCAAAGACGCAACTGGCGATTTGGCACGGGTGCCACGCACGCGTATGACCTGCGGCCCTGACTTTGTGCAGGTGTCGGGCGAGGACGCAACCGCGCTTGGTTTCAACGCACACGGCGGCGTTGGCTGTATCTCAGTCACGGCAAACGTTGCCCCAGCGCTTTGCGCAGAGTTTCAAAACGCAACGCTCGCAGGGGACTACACGCAAGCGCTTACGTTGTTAGACCGCCTGATGCCTCTTCACGAAGCCATATTCACTGAACCCGGCCTTGTCGGCGTGAAATACGGCATGTCACTGTTAGGCTTGTGCAGCGAAGACGTCCGTCTGCCGCTTGTGGGTCTGACCGATGACACCAAAGAAAAGATGCGGGCAGCGATGCGATTCGCGGGTTTGATCGCTTAAACCAC
>JAPKCP010000141.1 GCA_028822885.1 Yoonia sp.
TGAACCGCCTGATCGAACCAACGTCTGGTGCGATTTTGCTGGACGGCGAAGATGTGATGCAGCTCAATCCAGCTGACTTGCGTAGTCTGCGCCAACAGAAGATGTCGATGGTGTTTCAAAAGTTTGCGCTTTTGCCGCATCGGACTGTTTTGCAGAATGCGGCTATGGCGCTTGAAGTCCAAGAGGTTCCGCAGGCGGAGCGCGAGGCTGAAGCGGCCAAGTGGCTGGTCCGTGTAGGTCTTGATGGCTATGAGAACCGCTATCCGTCGGAACTATCTGGTGGTATGCAGCAGCGTGTCGGTATTGCCCGTGCGTTGACCTCAAATTCGGACATTATGCTGATGGATGAGGCGTTTTCCGCGCTTGATCCGTTGATCCGGACTGACATGCAGAACCTATTGTTGGAGCTTCAGCTTGAGTTGAAAAAGACAGTGGTCTTTATCACCCATGATCTGGATGAGGCGCTGAAACTGGCGGACCATCTTGTTATCTTGAAGGATGGCGCAGTCATTCAGCAAGGTGAGCCGCAGGGTATTTTGCTGAACCCAGCTGACCCGTACATCGAAGATTTTGTCAGCGATATCAATCGTGCCCGGGTCCTGCGCGTGCGGTCGGTAATGGAACCGTTGGTTGATGGTAAGATGACGCCTTTGGAAGAAGGAATGATCAATGGCGGTGATGTTGAGGCGAATGACAACCTTGAAACTCTGATCACCTTATCGGAGGGCGACACCTGCATCGTTTACCAAGTTGTCGCAGATGGTAAGCCAATCGGTCAGTTGGATATGCGCGTTCTAGTTAAGGCACTTGTGCCGCGTGTTGCGTCGGCAGCTTAACGATTTCTTAAAATTGCGTTGCGCCGGGGCTTGCAAAAGTGCCCGGCGTTTTGCGTTTTTTGAGCGCTGTTAACGACCTGTTGTATTCTTGATGCGAGTCTGGCCAGGATGATTTTCCCATCTGGTGAGAATCGAATTTGCTCTCTACGCTTATCTTAAAGGGTGGGGGCGCTCTTACTGCCGAAGGCCATATTTATGCGCTACCTCTTTGCTTTTCTTATCTTGTTGATCCCATTTGGGATGGATGCCACAGCGCAATCCCGAGATATTTTGGGCGTCGGACGTCTGTTTTCAAACGATTATCTGGGTGATGGCCGTGATCGTTACCAAAGTGGCAGTTACGTGCGCAGTTACGTGCGTGGCCCATCAGATTGGGACGGTAGCCCGCAAACGTTTGGCACAATTCGTGAATATCGGCTGCGATCTGCGATCATTTCATCTGATGGGTTTGGTGTGTCACCGGGCGATAGGCCCTACGTGGGCGTCTTGTCATTGGGCGTTCATAGCCACTACGGCCAAGATCTTTTTCGTGGAAGTGTTGGTCTGGACGTCACGGGCTTCGGGCCACAAACAGGGCTTTCGGGCTTTCAAGAACGCGCTCATGATCGGCTTGGTTTGGCGCAAGTGCGATTTTCTGATACGCAACTCGGTAATGCCTTTCATCTGGGCCTAACGGCAGAAGTGGCAGAGGTTTTGTCATTGCCTCAAGGTTTTATGGCACGCCCATTTGCAGAACTTCAAATCGGGCCTGAAGATGTTGCACGCGTGGGTGCTGATGTTTTTATTGGGGCAAATATTGCCTCGGATATTTTGATCCGCGACGTGGCCACTGGGCAGCTTTACCGTGGTACTGAAAATCCTGACATCACTGGATTTGCACTTGTTCTGGGCGCAGATATGGCTGCAGTCGTAGACAGTGTTTATTTACCCGAAGAGCGTGGCGTTAAGGCATTGGATCGGCGTGCGCGCTTGCGGGCTGGCGTTCATTGGCAAAGTGAAAGCGATACATCAGTGTTTTATGGCCTAACCTATCTCAGCCCAGAATTTGCAGATCAGCCTGAGGGTCAGGTCACAGGTTCACTGAAGCTTAATTTCAACTTCTGACCAAGAACTGACATGTCTGACTTGACGTGACTTGATTGGACCATGTGCTTTGGCCTAGACTTGATCCAAGAACGCTGTGCGAAAACGACGCGGCGACTTGAGGCAGAGGTAATAGGCATGAAAACGGGCTTTTGTGGCACGTTCGTCATCCCGTGGATTCAGACAGCAATTGATGGGGATATGTCCCCGGAGATGGATTTGGTGCGTCCGGGCGCAGGATGGTTATGGACAGGTGAGACCACTCGCGTTGATGGGCCGGGAGACGTCCTAATGCTCGACGCGCCAATCGGGGATGCAGATCTATATCGCCGTGCAGGGCGCACAGTGCGCCGTATGTTTAAAACAGCGATGCGGCCGCCAGAAGACGTGCAAGTCGATGATCTAAATCTGTTTAGCAGCTTTTTTACGGTCACAGATGGGCGTGGGCTTTGGACAATTACTGTGATTGGAACCGGGCAGGGGCGCAAACCATTACTGATGTTTCGCGACGACGTACCGCCACATGAAACTGTACTTTGGGTTGTAAAAGACGAGATTAAATCTGCTGAGCGCCTTGCGCCAACACAGCAGGTGGGGGGTGTGATTTGTTTTACACCGGGCACTGCGATTGCGACACCAGATGGTCCGCGCGACGTGGCAACGCTTATGGAAGGCGACCTTGTTCAGACGCAGGACAATGGGTCTGCTGAAATTCTCTGGATAGGACGTCGCATAATTTCGGGCGCGCGGATGAAAGTACAACCCCACTTGCGCCCTATTCGGTTAAGTGAAGGTGCGCTTGATCGTGATGTGCCGGACGCTGGTCTATTGGTTTCGCCCGATCACCGTATGGTGTTGCGCGGTTCACGTGCGCGGACCCTGTTTAACGCTGATGAGGTGTTGGTGACGGCACGCGATTTGGTGAACGATAGTACTATCGTCCGTGCGCATAACCTAAACCATGTGACCTATATCCACATGATGCTGGGCCAACACGAGATCGTTTTTGCTAACGGTGTCCCGACCGAAAGCTTCCACCCTGCAAGTGCCGCCCTTGGGTCATTACGGCCTGAGGAGCAAGCAAGGTTACTGACGCGGGTGCCGGAAATAAGCGGAAATCCAATGGCTTACGGTGGATACGCCCGCCGCACGTTGTCAGCGAGTGATGCTGCGATTTTACAGGCTGACGCTGGTTTGCGGCGGCGAATCTAGCGCTTTGGCAAAGGCGCGATCTGACCCCCGTTTTTAACCCAATCAGTAAACCCGTCTTTAAGATGTGCAGCCTCAAAACCCATATCCTGCAAAGTCGCCACTGTTAGCGCAGAGCGCCAGCCAGAGGCACAATGGAAGATGAATGTCTTGTCTTCGCCGAATATGGGTTTGAAATAGGGACTTTCCGGGTCGATCCAGAACTCAACCATGCCACGCGGACATGAGAATGCACCAGGAATGACGCCGGTCCGCTCACGTTCCCTTGGGTCGCGGATATCGACAATGACGACGTTCGGGTCATCAAGCATAATTGCGACGTCTTGTGACGTATATTCCTTGATCCGCTTGCGTGCAGCTGCAACCATTTCAGCCGCGGTTGTATTAAGTGCCATCAGGCGTATTCCCCAAAGTTTGTGGCTTGATCATGCCATGCGTCAAAATATGCACTGTGATTAATCGCGCTGGCACGGCCAAAAGAGAGCCACGCCATCGCATCACGTTCTTGGTTAATTCGAGGGTTTTTCAGGAGGTGCAAAGCTTTGGGCGGTGGCGCGCCGCCAGCGTTGGCGGTATTCCATGTGGTCTTCGCCGACTTCTAGCAGAAAGCCACGCGGCAAATATGGAAATGCGTCCGACCCTTCTTTCATTTTGCTGTCGGCCTCGCGTTGCATAAAGTGGTAGGGCAAGAAACCGCTTGGTTCTTCAAGGCCAGCAGCCCCTGCCATTTCTCCCAATGCTTTGAGCGTTTCACGGTGAAAGCGGGCAACGCGGTGGCTTTTGTCTTCGACGTTCAGTGCCTTTTGGCGCACTGGATCTTGGGTTGTCACACCAACAGGGCAGCGGTTCGTATGGCATACTTGGGCTTGAATGCAGCCGATAGCGAACATGTAGCCGCGTGCGGAGTTGCACCAATCTGCGCCAAGCGCGAGTGCTTTGGCGATGTGGAAGGCAGAGGTGATTTTACCCGCGACGCCAATCTTGATTTCACCGCGTAAGCCTGCACCGCGCAAGCTGTTATGAACAAAGGTTAGGCCCTCAACCATTGGCATCCCAACATGATTGGAAAATTCAATTGGCGCAGCACCAGTGCCACCTTCGGTGCCGTCCACCACGATGAAGTCTGGCGTGATTCCTGTTTCAAGCATCGCTTTGATAATACACATGAATTCGCGACGGTGCCCAATGCAAAGCTTAAAGCCAACAGGCTTACCATCAGAGAGTTCACGCAGTTGGCCGATGAACTGAACCAGTTCCATTGGCGTAGAGAATGACGAATGCGATGCTGGTGAGACGCAATCAACGCCCATCGGGATATCGCGTGCTTCTGCGATTTCTGGTGTGATTTTTGCGGCGGGTAGCATACCCCCGTGGCCGGGTTTTGCCCCTTGCGAGAGTTTGATTTCAATCATTTTCACTTGATCAGAAGAGGCCCGTTTGCGGAATTTTTCAGGATTGAACGTTCCATCTTCGTTTCGGCACCCAAAGTAGCCTGATCCAACTTCATAAATGAGATCGCCACCGCCTTCAGTATGATAACGACTGATCCCGCCTTCACCTGTGTCATGCGCAAAGCCACCCATCTTGGCACCTTTGTTCAACGCACTAATCGCATTTGCAGAAAGTGATCCAAAGCTCATCGCTGAAATATTTAAAAGCGACGCTGAGAACGGTTTCTTGCAATCCTTGCCACCAATATCCACGCGAAAATCGGTATCTTCAAAATGTGTTGGAACAATAGAGTGCGTGAGCCAACTGTAGCCCGCGTCATAGACCCCGCGCATCGTCCCGAAGGGCCGTTTGTCTTCAGCCCCTTTGGCACGTTGATAAACAAGTGCGCGTTGTTCACGCGAGAATGGAACTTCTTCAAGATCGCCTTCGATTAGGTATTGCTGAATCTCTGGCCGAATTTTTTCAAAGAGAAACCGCATGTGGCCGATCAGTGGGTAGTTCTTGGTGATCGCATGGCTTGATTGGGTTATGTCACGCAGGCCCAACGCTGTCAGGCCACCTGTGATCAAGACAAGTGTGAAAGGCCAATCGTCGATTGCCCAGCACAGGAACGTGATCATTGTGAGGGCTGCCACTAAGGCAAGCGGGATATAGCGTTGGTATTCGTAGATGTGACGCAGCATGACAGATCCTTCAAGAATATGGCTGCCTCATTATTAGGCAGCCAGAGACAGAAAAGAGAACCTCTAAATGGTTCTGAATCGAAACATGACGCAAAAGTGCAAATAGTCATCTACGTTTCATCTAAAAATCGACGGTGACACCCGGTAAATTCAAGGCAGTGATCATACCGCGCAGTTCATTACGCGCTGCGACGTTTGAGATGTTGAGCCCTTTGACCCCAATATCCCTTAAGTCCAGTAGGGTAAGGCCGCGTGGGAACAGTTCCCGAAAGATCACCCGCTCATTAAAACCGGGGGCAGCGCGAAAGCCAATCCGCTTGGACAGCTTGGTGATGACCCGTTCCATCTTTTCTTTGTTGACCATTTGCTGTGCGCCCATCCGGTTACGCACAACGACCCAATCAAAGGGTGACAAACCTGCCTGCGCACGAAGTTGTCGCGCATTCCAGACCATTTCGGAATACACAGACGGTCCAGTGATTTCTTCACCCTCGCTGTCCACATGGGCCAGCAAGTCAAAGTCAATGAAGCTGTCGTTCAAAGGCGTTATGAGCGTATCTGCCAATGAATGGGCGACTTGGCTAAGGCGCGTATGAGAGCCAGGGCAGTCAATCAGAATAAAGTCATTTTCAGGTTCTAACCCTGCCACGGCCATCGACAGCCTGTGGTCATGGATGTTTTCCCCCTTAGGGACCGCGGCCTGTTCGACCTCTGGTAGTTCGTGATAGTCTGGCGTTGGCAGCGTCAGATCAGTCTTGGCCAAATACGCCTCGCGGTTTATGATATACCGACCCAGCGTTTTTTGGCGCAGATCAAGATCAATGCAGCCAACCTTGTGCCCCATGCGCGACAAAGCTGTTGCCACATGCATGGATACAGTGGATTTGCCTGCCCCACCTTTTTCGTTTCCGACGACGATTATATGCGCCAATTTGTTGCCCTCGTGCCTATTCGTTTTAACCAACCTTATGGTGTGTTGCACGGATGGGAAAGCATCGGCGCAATGCCGCCCAGCAGTTTTCAGCAATGTGTGACGCGGCGCAACACCTTTTGGGGCGATCTCTTGCTTGACTTGGCGCGCATTTACCCCCATTCGCACATCAACCGACGCATCCTGCCCGCGTGAGCAGAGCGCGACCATCGTTTTGGTCCTTTCAAGGCGTCGTTTATATTCCCGGTTCCCACATCACGCAGGGGGTCCAGCGGCCTGATCGGCAGTTTTGGCATTTGGCCAAACCCGTGAGCATTTGGACGCAACCTGCAAGGGGTTTGATGCATTTCGCGTTAGGCCCGAACCTTATATGCGGGCATCGTACCGTAAAGAAAGAAGATTTATGGATTTTGATATGCTGGGCCTCGCGCCCCGTCTTGTGGCGAAGCTTGCCGAACAAGGCATTACTGACCCGACACCTATCCAAACACAGGCCATCCCGCATGCGATGAATGGCCGAGACGTGATGGGCCTTGCCCAGACCGGTACTGGTAAAACGGCCGCTTTTGGTCTGCCGATGATCGACGCACTGATGAAAACGGGCGTGAAGCCGAACCCAAAGACCGTGCGCGGCTTGATCTTGGCCCCAACGCGCGAACTGGCCAAACAGATTTCGGACAACCTGACCAACTACACCAAAGGCAGCCACCTAAAGGTTGCGCTGGTCGTTGGTGGGGCAGGGATCGTCGCCCAGACTAAGCGTCTGGCTGGCGGTGTTGACTTGCTTGTTGCCACACCGGGTCGTTTGATTGACCTGCTGGATCGCCGCGCTGTACGCTTGGATGAGACGGTTTACCTCGTTTTGGACGAAGCAGACCAGATGCTTGATATGGGTTTCATCCATGCGCTGCGCCGGATTGCACCGTTGTTGGCCAAAGAGCGTCAGACGATGATGTTTTCGGCCACTATGCCGAAACTGATGGCTGAACTTGCCGATAGCTTTTTGACCGATCCGGTTCGTGTGCAGGTCAACCCTCCGGGGATGGCTGTGAAGAAGATCAGCCAGTCGCTGCATTATGTAGCACAGGCTGCGAAGTCTGATTTGTTGGTTGAATTGATGGACAAGCATCGTGATGATCGTGCGCTGGTCTTTGGCCGCACGAAGCATGGCTGTGAGAAGCTGTATAAGTACCTTGAAAACAAGGGCTTTGCAGCTGCATCTATCCACGGGAACAAGTCCCAAGGGCAGCGGACCCGTGCGATTGATGATTTCAAGGCGGGCAAAATCCGCGTTCTTGTAGCAACCGATGTCGCCGCGCGTGGTATTGATATTCCGGGTGTGAATTTCGTCTATAACTACGATCTGCCTAATGTGGCTGAGAACTATGTCCACCGGATCGGTCGGACGGCCCGTGCCGGTGCAGAAGGCAACGCAGTAGCGTTCTGTGCACCGGACGAGATCGTTGATCTGAAGGATATCGAGAAGGCGATGAAGGAAGTCATTCCTGTTGCGTCTGGAACACCTTGGGAAGTTCAGCCGGGTCAGAAAAAGCGTCCAAACGGTGGCGGCGGAGGTGGAGGCGGAGGCCGTCGCGGTGCTGGCGGCGGCGGTGGCGGCGGTGCTGGTCGCAGCCGATCAGCTGAAGGCGGTAAGCCGGGCGGTGGCGGAAAGCCGGGTGGCCAGCGTAAGCGTAAGCCACCAACAGGTCGTGGGCGTAGTTCCGCAGCGGCTTAAGTTGTAATATGAGATTGAGGAAGGCCCGCCAAGTTGGTGGGCCTTTTGCGTTAAGCAAGCATAGTCCAACAATGCTTTATGTTACGGTAAGAATTTCGAGACCCGTAATTTCAGGCAGTTGGTAAGAGTATGATTATGTCGAAGAACAAAATACAAAAAATTGCACGTACGATCGCTGCCGAGCGGCAGTTCAATGCAGCGATACAACTTTGGTTACATGATGGTGATCCATTAGCGGTTCACACCTTAGGAATGGCTTCATACGAACTATTGAACGACTTAGGCGCACTCAAGGATCAGAATTATAAGGAGTGGAGTAGTCTGGTCGCAAAGGCTCATGGAGGACACGCTCGATTTCGTCAAACGGCCAATCAATTGAAACATGCGGATAGAGATTCAGAGACGCCAGTAGACGTCCCTTCAAACGAAAGAAACGAAGGTCTTCTGGGGGCTGCGTTGGTTCGTTACAGAGTTTTGACTGAGGATCTCTCCGACATTATGGGCGCGTTCCATCTGATGATGCTAATGACCCATCCTGATATGTTTCAAGTATCAGCGGACAAAGACTTAGACATTGAGGTTGGCGCACAAGTTGCTGCGGAGCATTT
>JAPKCP010000428.1 GCA_028822885.1 Yoonia sp.
GTTTCAAAGTTCAGCAGACTATCGATGGCCTTCTGGTTCGCGTCGGTGTCTTGGTCGTTCATTTCTTTGCGAATTCTCACGCGCCATTCCGTGACAGCAAACGTAAACCACACGTAAAGTCCGATGGTGACGACGACCACGACCAGATACCAAACATCAAACGTGAAGAACAAAACCCCAGCGATCATAATGAGTTGGAGGATCAAAGGCCCAACTGAGAACAACAAGAACCGCAGCAGAAATTCAACACCTTTGACACCCCGTTCCACGATCCGGCTTAACCCGCCCGTTTTACGCGTGATGTGATAACGCATCGATAGGCGATGAATGTGTGTGAATGTCTCAAGCGCCAGCTGCCGCAACGCCCGTTGCCCGACACGTGTAAAGATCACATCGCGCAACTGCATAAAGCCGACGGTCAAAAGACGCGCCGTGCCATATGCCAAAGTCAGGCCAACCGCACCAAGACCCAAATATGTGCCCACACTGGACCCTTCTGGGGCCATGACATCAACGGCTTGGCTAAAGAATTGCGGTGTCAGGACTGCAATGATTTGCGACGCGAGTAGCGCAACCATAGCCGCAACAACGCGGATTTTGACGTTCCGATTTCCGTCAGGCCACAGATACGGAATCACCCGCTTGATGACGTTCCAGCCTTGGATTTTAGCATCGTTCAGATTGGCATCAGTCTTGGAAAGTTGGCGCATTTAGGGTCCCCGCTTAGACCTTGAGATTTAAGCACGCGAGGGCGGAAAGACCAGAGGTGGGCGGTTTATTCTGTGGTTAGAGGAATGCGAAAAACCTGCCCCGGATAGATCAGGTCGGGATCACGGATCAAATCTCTGTTTGCCTCAAAAACTGCAACGTAAAGCACGCCATCTCCCAGTTTTTCTTCAGCGATTGCCCAAAGTGTTGCACCGGGTTGCACTGTCTTCACAGCGATATCAAAACCATCAGCAGAGGTTTCTTCTGCCAAAATCGCTGCGACCTCTTCGGGCTCTTCCTTCTTGAACGGTGTCTCAATCCGCGATTGGACAACCCCTTCTGCGTCAACTTCGTCAACGCGCAAGGTGTAGATACCAGTATCGACCTGCGGAAGGTCAGTCCGCCAGTCCCCGTCCAGTGAAATTTCAGACGTCGTAATCGGTTGGTTATCCAAATAGATTCGGACAAATCCCCCCGCATTGGCCCCGCGACCAGCGATCAGTACCTCGCCGTCAGGATCATATGTGATTGTGTCCAGCGCAATATTTTCAATCAATGCAGGCCTAGAGGACCCACCCACATCTGGCTGCAAAATACGTATCCCGTCAGCATCAGCGATCAAAGTCGGCGGTGCGGCTATCGTTGGCGCCCCCCCCCCCACAGCGACACCCACGGTCGGCGCACCATCGCCTTGCGGCGCAGTCCCACTGGCCATATCAGACCCGATGGTAATCTGGTCATTTGCTGATGACGCAATGGTAGGTGCCTCATCCGGCTCACTTTGCGAAGCGAAGACCGAACTGGATTGCGACGCAAAGTCAGACACATCTGCAGTCGCGACGATAGCAATTTCACTTGGCGGAATGATAATACTTTCGAGCGACGCAACGGCATCACCACTCGGATTAGCCAAAAGCCTTAACCTGCGCGGCTGGTCAGATGCCTCAATCATCAAAACTGTCCCAAACGCGCCGTCCGGCCCGGCTGTGACCGTTTCAACCACCTCATTGCTCAGCAAGATATCAATAACCTGCCCCGGCTCTGCCTGACCTGCGATCACTGTCGTCGCGTCTGGACTGCGAAAAAATGTGTCTATTGTTGGCGTCGGAACGGTTGATTGATCTGACGCAGCATCAGCCTCTGGCGCTTCACTGGG
>JAPKCP010000142.1 GCA_028822885.1 Yoonia sp.
CGATGACTGGAGACGCGCGTGCAGGCACGACGCCCCTCCCGCCATCCCGTGGCACTTTGTATGGTGTTGGACTGGGGCCGGGCGCGCCAGATTTGATGACTTTGCGGGCTGCTCGGTTGATTGAGAACGCATCGGTTGTGGCTTATCCGACGCTGGCTGGTGGCGAGAGTTTTGCGCGGTCAATTGCTGCTGATTTGATCAAGGCGGATGCCGTTGAGATTGTTATGGATGTCCCGATGTCTGTGGAGCGCCAGCCTGCACAGGATGCCTATGATGCCGGGGCTGATGCGATCGCGGAAGCTTTGGAGGCTGGTCGGGATGTGGTGTGCTTGTGTGAAGGTGATCCGTTTTTCTATGGATCATTCATGTATATTTTCGCGCGTTTGGCCGACCGTTTTGATGTGCAGATTGTGCCGGGGGTGACGTCTGTGACAGCCTGTGCTGCTGTTGCCCGGATGCCGTTGGCTGCGCGGAATGAGCGGCTGACTGTGTTGCCGGGGCCTTTGCCTGAGGATGAGTTGCGCGACCGGATTGCTGGCGCTGACAGCGTTGTGATTATGAAGGTTGGGCGACATCTTGCGAAGATACGCGGTGTGATTGATGCGCTGGGCCTGATGGAGGGCGCTGTTTATGTGGAACGCGCGACTTTGCCGAACGAGGTTGTCTTGCCGCTTGCTGACGCCCCCGAGAAGGCACCTTACTTTTCAATGATATTACTGACCAAAGGGGCCGATCCATGGCTGTGAAACCTATTGTATTGGCGTTGTCCCGATCTGGTGAGGCTACGGCCCATCGTGTGGCTGCCGTGTTGGGTGCGCAAGTGCATGGTCGGGAGGGCCGTGTGGATCAAGCGGACGCGTTTTTTGCGAATGCGCTGGATCATGCCCGTGATTTGTTTGCGGCTGGTGTACCGGTCGTAGGTGTTTGTGCATCGGGTATTTTGATCCGGGCTGTTGCACCGCTTTTGGCGGATAAGACGATCGAGCCGCCTGTGATTTCAGTATCGGATGATGGGGCTGTTGTGGTGCCGTTGCTTGGTGGGCACAGAGGTGCAAACCGGTTGGCTGGGGAGATTGCGGATGCGCTGGGCGCTGTGGCGGCTGTGACGACGGCAGGCGATGTGGCGCTTGGCGTAGCTTTGGATGAGCCGCCTGCGGGCTGGCGCCTAGTGAACCGTGCCGATGCCAAGGGCGCAATGGCTGCATTGCTGTCTGGTGGTGGTGCTTCTGTGTTAGGTGATGCGCCTTGGTTGACGGATTTGCCAAAAGGAGACGCAGTTAAGATCTCAGCAACTGTTTTGCGGCAGGATAATTTGGATGAGACTCACTTGCAGTTTGCACCGCAGGTTTTAACGCTTGGGGTCGGTTGTGCGCGGAATTGTCCACCTGAGGAATTGGCTGCTTTGGTCCGATCTGTTTTGGATGACGCTGGGCTAGCACCTGAGGCGATCCATTCGGTGAATACGATAACGTTAAAGGGTGATGAACCTGCGATCATTGATTTGGCCGCTGATTTGGGTGTGCCGATGCGGTTGTTTGAAGCGGATGTACTTGAGGCTGAAACGCCGCGATTGGTGCATCCGTCAGACGTTGTTTTTGCTGAAGTGGGCACGCATGGCGTGGCTGAGGCGGCCGCCTTGGCTCAAGGTGGTGCTAATGCTGTACTGACCTACCCGAAGCGGAAGACTGCGAATGCAACCTGTGCTTTGGCTGTGTCGTCGGTCCCTTTGGTGGAGATGCAGGGGCGGTCGCGTGGTCGCTTGTCGATTGTCGGGATTGGGCCCGGACAAGCGTCTTGGCGCACGCCTGAGGTATCGCGGTTGGTGTCTGAGGCTGAGGAATTGGTAGGATACGGGCTTTATATTGATCTGCTGGGGCCGTTGGCTGTCGGTAAAGAACGGTCCGATTTTCCACTTGGTGGGGAAGAGGATCGGTGTCGGTTTGCGTTAGAGCAGGCGGGCAAGGGCAAGAATGTTGCACTCGTTTGTTCTGGTGATGCAGGAATTTATGCGATGGGTGCGTTGGTGTTCGAATTGCTTGATCGGTCAGTATTTCAGATGGGGGTATCGGATGCTGCCCGCCGGGTTGAAGTGGTTTGTTCGCCGGGTGTTTCCGCGTTGCAGGGGGCCGCAGCGAGGGCTGGCGCACCTCTAGGCCATGACTTCTGTGCCATATCGCTGTCGGATTTGCTGACGCCGCGTGAGGATATTTTGAAGCGGTTAAAGGCTGCGGCTGAGGGTGATTTTGTAATCGCGTTTTATAATCCAGTTTCGATGCGGCGGCGGACTTTATTAGCTGAAGCCCGAGATATTTTGTTGCAGCATCGCCCGCCTGAAACGCCAGTCATGTTGGCCTCGTCCTTGGGTAGACCGGAGGAGCATGTGCGGTATCGCAGGCTTGATGCGTTAGAAGTTGACGAGGTGGATATGTTGACCGTTGTGCTGGTGGGGTCGTCGCATTCGCGACTTGCCCACCTTGGGACTGGTCCACGGATGTTCACGCCACGTGGGTATGCCCGCAAGATTGATGGGGATTTGGCAGGTTGACGCGCGTCCGCTGGACGACGCCCCTCCCGCCATCCCGTTTGGAGTACTAATATGACAGTTTACTTTATTGGCGCAGGTCCGGGTGATCCGGAATTGCTGACGCTCAAGGCCGCCCGTGTGATTGGCGCTTGTCCTGTATGTTTGTACGCGGGGTCGTTAGTCCCTGCTGAGGTTGTCGCATGTGCGCCTGAGAGTGCGCGTGTTTTGGATACAGCGCCGATGACGTTGGATGACACGCATGCTGAGATTGTGGCGGCGCATGCGTTGGGGCAGGATGTGGCGCGTGTTCATTCGGGTGATCCGTCATTGTATGGCGCAATTGCGGAACAAATCCGGCGTTTGAAGGATGAGGGGATTTCGTATGAGATTATCCCGGGCGTCCCTGCTTACGCTGCCGCAGCCGCTGCGTTGGGGACAGAGTTGACGGTGCCGGAGGTTGCTCAGTCAATTATCCTGACTCGGATGTCGATGAAATCGACGGGGATGCCTGCGGGCGAGACACTTGAAAATTTCGCCCGGACGGGTGCAACTATGGCGATACACTTGGGGATCAGGGCGCTGCGCGAGATTGAGCGCCAACTGATTCCTTTTTATGGAATCGACTGCCCTGTGGTTGTGGTCTACCGCGCATCATGGCCGGATCAGGTGATAATCCGTGGCACATTTGCAGATATTCGTGAAAAAGTGCGGGCAGCAAAAATTACGCGGACAGCGCTGATTATGGTTGGCCCAGCCTTGGCTGATAATCACGGTTTCCCTGATTCAGCACTATATGATGCGGCAAAACCCCATGTGTTGCGCCCAAAGGTCAAAGAGAAAATATAAGTCATCAGGCGAGTTTTCGCCGCAATGCGGCGGAGAATGTCACTTGATGTTTACACATGGCAGTCCATCCTGATGGTGCAATCAGGGAATCGAACCGATGTTTCAAATGTATCCAGATGCGGTCCGTGACGGACTTGAACAGGCGCGCACGCAATCGCTTAAGCGCAATGATAAGCTTTGCGTGCATGATGACGACAAAGTCTACCGGATCTTAAGGATTTGGGACAACGGGTTTGCTTTGGATGCGAAGTCGGCGCCGCGTTTGCGGGGACGTGTTGAGATTTATGATGGCACGCGGCATCTGTATCAATGTCTTGTGATTGATTCTGCGGTAACGGGTGGCGAGCGCGTGTTTGACTTTAAATGGGTCAACACAATCCCCGACCGTCCGCCCGCAGATTTTGTCCGCGAGACGGATGCGCCGATTGCATTGTTGCCGCGCTGATTTATTGCAAATCGCTGAATGCAGATTGAAGTCGCGCGACAGCGTCTTCAATCTGTGCGCGTGGTGCGCCTAGATTGAACCGCATAAAGGTGTCACCGCCTGTTCCAAATGTTGGCCCATGATTGGCTGCAATCTTGGCTTTTTGTT
This sequence comes from Yoonia sp., assembly GCA_028822885.1. Lineage (GTDB taxonomy): Bacteria > Pseudomonadota > Alphaproteobacteria > Rhodobacterales > Rhodobacteraceae > Yoonia. The sequence continues at coordinate 3,963 of JAPKCP010000142.1, forward strand.
GGACTCGGGCAGTAAATTCATCGCGAGTCATACCGGTGCCCGCGAAATCAACCCAAGCGAGGTAGGTAGATTCGAGCGTCATGGACGCGAGGCCGGGGATTGCGTTGACGCCTGAATCAAAGATTTTGCGATTCCCATCGAGGTAGTCACGCAGTTCATCGACCCATGCGGCACCTTCAGGCGAATAGGCCGCCGTTGCCATGAACAGGCCAAAGCTGTTGGGCGATAGACCAAGGGCTGACATGCGTTTGCCGAAACGTGCGCGCAGGTCCGCGTCTTCGATGATGACGTTGCCAACGTGGCTGCCCGCGATGTTGAACGTCTTTGTCGTCGCAGTCATTGTGACCAAACGATCCGCAATACCCTCGATTTGGGCTGTTGGCGTGTGAACGTGGCCCGGCATCGTAAGGTCATGGTGAATTTCATCTGATACAAGGATCAGGTCGTGCCGTTTTGCAAATGCTGCGACGCTGGCGAGTTCTGATTTGCTCCAGACGCGCCCGCTGGGATTGTGGGGGGAGCACAGAATCACCATCCGCTCGTTCCCGGTCATTTGGGCGTCGTAAGTATCGAAATCCATCTCGTAGCGGCCTTCATTATTGACCAGTTCGCATTCCACAACTTTGCGGTCAGCCGCCGCGATGACACGCGCGAAGGCATGGTAGACGGGCGTAAATAAAATAACACCGTCGCCGGGCGCGGTGTAGGCATCGATGCACATACCAATCCCATTCACGAGGCCATGTGTGGTGAAAATCCAAGATGGGTCAATCTGCCAATTATGACGTGTATCCATCCACCAGCGAATGGATTCTTTGTAAGACGTTTCATCACCGTAGTAACCGTAGACCCCGTGATCATGCATCTTTTTGATGGCATCTTGTACGCATGCAGGGGGTTGGAAATCCATATCTGCTACCCACATCGGGATACCGTCGTCGGGGGAAACGCCATAGATCGCCTCCATGCTGTCCCATTTCGATGAATGGGTGCCGCGCCGATCGATTTTTTGGTCAAAGCTCATGGGTCTCTCCGAAGGGGTTTTTCCCAAGGTGATGTGATGGGCGAGGGGGTGCAAGGTGAAAACGGTCACTCTTGCGGGAGCGGGGGCAAGTCGCTAAGTGATCCGCCATGACTTTGCGCAATATATTGATACACCCCGACCCGCGGCTGAAAGCCAAATGCACCCCCGTTGTGGACTTCACGACGGAGTTAGCAAAGCTTGCCAACGATATGTTTGAAACGATGTACGCCGCACCGGGGATCGGCCTTGCTGCCCCGCAGGTTGGCGTCACCAGTCGGATGTTTGTGATGGATTGCATCAAGGAGGAAGGCGGAACGCCCGAGCCTATGGTTTTGATCAATCCAGTCGTTGTTTGGGAAAGCGAAGAGCGCAACATTTATGACGAAGGCTGCTTGTCGATCCCGGATCAATACGCTGAGGTCGAACGTCCCTCTGCTGTGCAAGTGAAATGGCAGGACTTGGACGGCAAAGAACAGCATGAAAAGTTTGATGAATTGTGGGCGACCTGTGTGCAGCACGAGATTGATCATTTGGAAGGCACGTTGTTTATCGACTACCTTAAGCCGCTGAGGCGTCAGATGATCACCCGCAAAATGCAAAAGCTAAAACGTGAAATGGCACGCGGCTGATGGCCGTTTTACCGATTTTACAGGTCCCCGATATTCGGTTGTCTCAGGTGGCTGATGAGGTGTCTGTTTTCGATGATGCGCTGGTGGCGTTGGCTGATGATATGCTGGCGACAATGTATGCAGCGTCCGGACGTGGTTTGGCCGCCCCGCAGGTTGGCGTTTTGTCGCGTGTGTTTGTGATGGATGCGACGTGGAAAGACACGACGCCTTCGCCAGTGGTGTTTGTGAACCCTGAAATTGTGTCGGTGTCCGATCAGATGTCCACCATGGCAGAGGGGTGTTTGTCGATCCCCGGTGATTTGGTTGATGTGACCCGACCTGCCGCTTTGACGCTGCGTTGGCGTGATGTCGATGGTGGGTTCTTAGAGGCTTCGTTTGATGGGTTTTCCGCTGCGTGTGTGCAACATGAGATCGACCATCTGAACGGTATTTTAATAACGGATACACGCGCATGACCCGCCCTTTTGTGATGTGGCCTAATGTTGCCTTGCGGACAGTCGCTGCTGACGTTGACGTTGTGACAGACACCACCCGAACAATCTGGGACGAGATGATTGAGGCGATGGACGCGATGCCCGGTGTTGGCCTTGCTGCCGTTCAGTTGGGGATCATGCAAAGGCTGGCCGTTGTTGATGCGAGCGATAAGCGTGGTCAAGCTGTGTGCATGGCGAATCCTGAGGTGCTTCATGCGAGTATTGAATTGCGCCCGCATGAAGAAGCATCGCCCAATTTGCCGGGCGTAAGTGCACAGGTAAAGCGGCCCCGCGCTGTCACTGTTCGGTTTTTGAACCGCGAAGGTGTGATGGAAGAGCGCGACTTTGTTGGGTTATGGGCCACGTCTGTGCAACATCAGATCGACCACCTCGCGGGCAAGATGTACTTTGACCGCGTAAGCAAGATGAAACGGGATATGCTGCTACGTAAGGTCCGCAAATCTGCGCTATAGCCCTTGTTGTGATGCTGGAACTTCCGGTGGGGATATTTTGAGCCAAAAAAGTAGGGGATGCCGATGCGCGTGATCTTTATGGGGACGCCCGATTTTTCGGTGCCTGTGTTGGATGCCTTGGTGAATGCTGGGCATGACGTCGTTGCGGTGTATTCCCAGCCTCCGCGACCTGCTGGGCGGGGGAAAAAGGATCGTCCGTCGCCGGTTCAGGCACGTGCAGAAGCGCTGGGTTTACCGGTCCATCATCCAGTATCGGTGCGAACGGTCGAGGCGCAGGCCGTGTTTGCGGATCATGATGCCGACATTGCCGTTGTTGTTGCCTATGGCTTGATCCTACCGCAGGTGATTTTGGATATGCCAAAGCAGGGGTGTTTGAATATCCATGCGTCACTGTTGCCCCGCTGGCGGGGGGCTGCCCCTATTCACCGCGCGATTATGGCGGGCGATGCTGAAACCGGCGTTTGTATTATGCAGATGGAGGCTGGTTTGGATACCGGGCCAGTGCTGCTGCGTGCACGGACCGACATTGGCGTGGCTGAAACAACGGGTGCGTTGCATGATCGTTTGTCCGCGATGGGTGCTGCTTTGGTTGTCGAAGCCCTCGAGGTGTTGCCAGAATTGACGCCAGCATCGCAGTCCGAAGATGGCGTCACGTATGCTGCCAAGATTGATAAGGCTGAGGCCCGTGTTGATTGGAACCGTCCTGCTGCTGATGTTGCCAATCACATCTGTGGTCTATCCCCGTTTCCGGGTGCGTGGTGTGATGTAACGGGAGAGCGTGTGAAGCTGCACGTTGCCGAGGTAGTTGAGGGGAGCGGTCTTGCAGGGTCCGTGTTGGACGGGTTCACCATTGCCTGTGCGCAGGGCGCTGTGCGAATTACCCGCGCCCAACGTCCGGGTAAGAAGCCAATGGATGCCGCTGATGTCTTGCGGGGTCTGGAATTGGGTGACCGTCTGAGCTGAGTAAGATGTTTGTACTAGCGTCCTGAGGATGCTCCGGTTTATCTTTTGGTGAAAGAACGCAGGAGAGGCCTATGCTGACGACACCGCCGCAAATTGGCTACGGAACATGGAATCGGTTGGGGGATGTAGGCTATCGCTGCACGTTGGACGCTTTGGCTGTTGGCTATAGGCATCTTGATTGCGCTGAAGGGTATGAAAACGAAGGCGATGTTGGTCGCGCAATTGCCGCCAGTGGCGTCGCACGAGATGACTTGTGGATTACAACCAAAGTCGCCCCAGAAAGCTTTGGACCCGGTCAAATCAGACCACACGTAGAGGCGTCATTAGAAAAGCTTGGTGTTGGCCCTGTCGATCTATTGCTGTTGCACTACCCGTCAATCAACGACGAATATGACATTGCCGATTATATGGCCCAGTTTGCGGCTGTCTATGATGCTGGCCTGTGTCGCAACCTTGGCGTTTCGAATTTCACAAAACCTTACCTTGCAAAGGCAATAGACCTTTTGGGCGACCGGCCTATTCTAACCAATCAGGTCGAATTGCATGTCTATCTGCACAATTTGCCAATTGTTGAAGCGTGTCGTGCGCGTGGTATTCCGATGACCGCCTATTCGCCATTGGCCCGGGGTGCGATTCTGGACGATCCAGTCTTGGTTCGTATTGGAAAAGTGCATGGGGCAACGGCCTCCCAGATTGCGCTGGCATGGCTGTTGAACGAGGGTCACATCATTATCCCCTCGGCTGGCAGTCAGGCGCGGATGGCTGAAAATCTGGCTGCTGGTAACATCAGATTGAACACCAAAGAGAGGGCCGACATTGCCGAATTGGATCGCGGAATGCGTCTTGTGAACGACCCTTGGTGTCCAACTTGGGATGTCTCATAGTTCCACCGTCTATTCTGCCCCTATTTTGACTAATTTTTGGAGAACACATGCAAGATTACATCAAACCTTATGTGGCTGAGGCGAAGGCACATTTGCGAG
>JAPKCP010000429.1 GCA_028822885.1 Yoonia sp.
TTCGGCACCTTCAGGACGTGGACTACGCGGCGGACGTCCTTCACCATTTTCAGGTGCGGCACGCAAACGGCCATTGCCTTCGTCATCTTCAGCCCGTGCTTCACGGGTTTCTTCGGACAGAACAGCGCCTGATGTTGCGTCATAGGCCACATCAAGACGCACACCATCCTTCATTGCGACAACACGGATCACGTCCGATGCAGGGCGCACATGGATATGTACATAGCCATCAGCAGTCAGCGTCGCGATGACATCATCAACTGTATCTGCAGTCACCATTGTGGCACTGATCGCAATTGCGGCGGCCGTGAGCATCAAGTTCTTTTTCATCTGGGTCGTCCTTTATACTGTCTTGTTATGGGCCACGCTATTGGCGAGGCATGAGACAGGCATGACGCGAACAGTTGGCTGGCTCTATTGACCTAGGGTTTAGAAAGGGGCGCATAAACGGATGAAACATGCGCATAAACCAAAGTTTATGGCCCAATTGCAAAGGCCAGAATCAAAGCATCCCACTTTCATATCCGTCTCAACTTGGCCCAGAAACCAACAAGCAAAGGGTCTAAAAATCTAGAGACACCTCAGTCCAAATTTTCAACGATACATCGGTCCGGCCCTGCATCCGCAAAGTGTTGGCGACACGCATCGACAAAATGCTGCACCAATCGGCGCGGTCGAGATTTGTCGTATGCGATGGCCAGCGTCAAAGGTGGCAAAGGGTCAGAAATTGGTAGCCCGACGACTGCCCCCCCACCGTAACTTATCGACGTTAGCGGCTGCATGTTGAGAATGGCACATCCGTGACCAGCGCTGACAAGGCTGCGGACCATCTCTGTCGAATTTGCATAGGCTGCAATCGTGATATCTTGCGCTTGGATGTCAAAAAGGCTCCGATAATAGGCTGCGGCGACAGGTCGATTTAGGACGACCAATGGTTCTTTGGCAATCTCAGCCATGCTGATGCTCTGCTGTTTTGCGAGGGGGTGCGATGTGGGCAAAAGACAGTAAGCAGGTGCCGCGATCAGGACATCAAAGTCGATTGAGGGTCGGACATCTTCGCTAACAAATAAAATGACGTCATACTTGCCGTTCAGCAAACCGTCCTGCGCACGATCGTTGTCGCATTCATCAAGATGCAGCACCACGTCGCTGGCATTTGGCACAAATGACTTCAGAATTTTGGGTAAGAACGCAGGTGCTATCGGCGCATAATATCCGATGCGTAACGTACCGCTTAACGCTTGTTTCAAGTCTGCGCCCTCGGCAATCACAGACCGATAATCCTCCAACAACCGGTCAAATTTTCGGGCCACCGATAACCCGCTGGCATTTGCTTGAATCCCACGTGACCGCTGGCGTGTGATCAAAGTTAGATCAAACGCAGTCTCAACCTGATCAATGGCCGTGGACACAGCAGATGCTGCGATATTGAGTTCCACCGCTGCCTTGGCGATATTGCCATGGCGCAAAGCTGTCGTGAAATATGCCATCGCCTTAAGTGAAATCGCCATCTCTACCTCTGAAAAACAGTTTTAAATGCCATAATTAAACTGTTTTTCATGTGAAGCCTCTTCTGTCAAACTCGGCCCAACAGTTTCTTCAATCAAGGTCACCCAGATGGACGACACGCCTCTCAAAGGTTGGAATCACGTTCCAGCCGTACCAATCAAAGTTTCGCCGTTCTTCAGCTGGCCGCTGCGCCCGTTGGACATGCTCGCGTGGGTCTGGAATTCATGGTTTTTGATCACTGAAAAGTTGATCATCGTGGGGATCGCGTTCATTTCATTTTACTGGTTCCAGCCACCGCTAGCCGAAACAAAAACATTGGCGTTCGGCTGGATCGCAG
>JAPKCP010000143.1 GCA_028822885.1 Yoonia sp.
ATTCCAACTTTGGACGAAACCATCGGCTTTGTTGACGGGGTCACAACAGGTGACGTCAAAGCATATGCGGCAGATATTGCAACCAACCCAGGCGCGGCAATGGCGTTGTATGGACCAGCTGATGCGGCCCCGACACTGGAAGCTTTGAAAGCACGGCTCGCGGCGTAATGTTAGGGGGCAAACGCAAACTTAGGCTTGAAACGGAGCGTTTGACCCTGCGACCACCGACGCATGCTGACTTCCGGGCGTGGGTAGCGCTTCGCGCGGAAAGCCGGGAATTTCTGATACCTTGGGAGCCAACATGGGCGCCAGAACACCTGACACGTAAGGCGTTTACGAACCGGGTTTACTGGGCACAGCGGTCTATATCGTCAGGCACGGCGGTTCCTCTTTTTCTTATTCGACGCGATGATCAGGCCTTGTTGGGGGCAATCACACTTGACCATATTCGGAGGGGCCCTGCGCAAGCAGGGACGACGGGCTATTGGATTGGCAAAAAATATGCGCGTAGCGGTTATATGCGTGAGGCGATTGAAGCCGTGGTTCATCACGCTTTTGTTTCATTGGATTTGAGCCGGATTGAAGCGGGTTGTTTGCCAGAAAATGGACCATCACGGGCGCTGCTTGAGAATTGTGGTTACAAGTATGAAGGTGTGGCGCAAAGCTATCTTCAAATTAGTGGACGCTGGCGCAATCACGTTCTTTACGCGAATTTACGATCTGATCGGCGTGGAAAAACCGACGTTGGTTAAGACTCGTTGACGACGGGCCGTGCTAGGATAGCATATTCAAATGTATAGGCTCGTTGTTGTTATAGCGGTTTTTTTGGTAGCGTCCTGCGGGGTGCCGTTTTCACGCCAAGGTGTGCAGGACCCGCTGGTCTATAATGCAGCGCAGGTGACCTCAGCCCAACGAATTGCTATTTTCATTCCGGGTGTGCTGGCGTCAGTTGATATTTTTGATGTGACCAAAAATTGGACCGACGCAGGTTATGCGCGGGTCCTTTACCGGTTTCCGGGATTGGATGAATTGCCAAATGATCATCAAATTCATCCCCCAACAGCTGCACGCTTGATTGCGGCTTTTGCAAATCGCTATCCAGATAAAGATATTGCGCTAGTTGGGTATTCAACTGGCGGGCCAATTGCGCTTTTGGCAGCGGCTCAAATCTCCAAAGGACGCGATGTGCGGGTCGCTGCGATGTCTACGGCTGTAGAATACGGTGGTGGGCTGTCTACCATGTTTCGGGGTTTGACAGACATTATGCGGGCGATGGTCGCCACGGGCTCACTGAACCGACAAACGGTGTGGAAACGATTTTGGGCTGGTCTCCTTTATGGGCCTGATGCGCTCGACGACCCTGCGTTTAAGGATCGCCTTGCCCATGATATCGCAGAGGGTCACAAGATCATTGTGAAGCTTGATCCTGCAGTTGCGCTTGCGCATGCGTTGGGACTGCCGGGGTTTGAGTTGCCGGACGACTTGGATTTGCAGGGAATCCCTGTGGCGTTTTTTATTGGTTTGAACGACCGCGTATTCTCAACCCGGCAAACATACGATTTTTCGCAAAAAATCGGGAACGTGACTATTTACGGGTACCCGGAGCAGGGGCATTTGTTGTTTTTTACGCGACCAGATGTGTTTGAAGACATCCGTGCCTTTGTGGAAGGCAGACCTGTTCTGCGGTAGTGTTTTTTTAACCGGCGAAATATGGGGGCCAGCCCCCAACCCCCCGGGATTTAGAGAAAACCAAAGAAGCAGGGTGTTACGTCTCCTGCAGTCGATCCAGAACGTTGAGGCCTTGCATGCTAAGAAAGTGTAGCATGTCGATGAAAATCCAGTTTTCAGCAAGTTTATCACCGTCGCGGCGGTAGATATCCACAACGCGCATATCTGCCCGATCCGTACCGTTGCCCGGCAGCCCCATGTATCCCCCCAATGGGACGACTGACAGGTTTGCCCAGCCAAAGAAGCCGCCGTAGTTACCTTCGGCCAATCGCGCGATATGGCCGTGGAATTGCCGGTCGCCCAGCTGTGTCCGGAAGGGGCGTTGATGTTGCTCAACATAGCGATCAATTGTGTAGGTTGCCCCGATCCCTTCAGGACCCCACCACAACATATCATCGTGCCAGCATCGCGCGAGTTCTTCTTGTGGGGTCGCATCTCGAGGGGCTGCGTTCTCAACACTGTTTGAATTGGCTTGAATGTCCCCAATCATCCGGTTGATCAGGTCAAGCGTATCGCGGCCCGCCTGTTCGGGAGCATCATCAAAGTGCAAGCCGTCATGTGTTGCAGGGCCCGGTTGGATCAGGTGGGCGCCGGTTTGTGGGGGCAGTGGATAGACGCCTGCTTGCCGCATGAGATGAAGCAGGTCGATGAACAACGCTGTCTCGACAATCTGACCATCTTCGACTCGGTTAAATTCTGCATAGCGCAGCAAGATGATTTTGCGCGTTGCTGGGATGCCTAGGAAAGGTTGGTCGAATAGCGCCATCAGGTGGCCCATGGACGTCACCCAAGTGGATGCGTTTCCATCGATCATATTGTGACCTGCAAAGAAGATATCTTCGCGGCGCTGGACCTTCGTCATGGATGTAAGGAAGGGCTGGTAGAAGCTTTCAGCAACGGCCTTCGCCCCGTGCTGTTCGTAGAACGGGTGCATACCCCGCCAGTGCCAATCTGCAGACGTATGTTCGGCCAGTGCGTTTGCAACTGTGTCGGCTGATGCCCCTTTAAGGGCAGCATAATGGGCACGGACGACCCGTTTTGCATCTTGAAATGACATCTTAGATTATCCTTTGACGGCGCCTGCAGTCAGGCCCGATACGATTTGGCGTTGGAAGAACATGATCATCACAAACAGTGGTGCTGTGATCGATACCACGGCTGCGACTGCGAACATGACGTTCCCTTTGGTCTGTGTTGTCCCAAGGAATGACGCTAGTTTTGGCACCATCGTTTGGTTCTCTTTGGACAGCAGCATCGAGGTCACTGCAAAGTCATTATACGCCAACAAGAAGCTGAACAGACCTGTGGTGATTACGCCGGGCCACATCACGGGGATGATCACGTGGCGGAACGCTTGGAATCGGGTGCAACCGTCGACCATCGCAGATTCATCGAGGTCTTTTGGGATGTTCTTAAAGAACGCATGGAGCATCCACAGGGTGAAGGGCTGGTTGATTGCGACCAAGACGATGATCGTCGTCGATAAGCGTCCCCAAAGGTTCCATTCGAAGAATGGCAACAGATACCCTGACACGAGTGTGATTGGGGGCATCGCCCGGAAGATCAACGCAAATAGCAGGAACCAGAACGCATAGCGGTAAGTGGACCGCGACAGCGCGTAACCACCCAATGTCCCGCAGGTTAACGAAATCGTCACAGTAAAGAAACAGACGATAAAGCTGTTCAATGACGCCCGCCAGAATCCTTCTTGGACCCAAGCCCCATAGAACCCGTCGCCGGTAAAGGAGCCGCCAGTTTCGACTTGTGTCATCTCACCAGTTAGGGATTGCGCCCAGTTGGCCTTGGAAAAGAAGTCACCCTCGACTTTGAAAGACCCCCAGAGCGTCCAGAGAAACGGGAAGGCGGCCATGATCAACCAGATCACGAGGAACCCCATCGCGAAAAGTTGGACTGAGAATGGGCGGCGGGTCGCTGCAGACATAGGTATCTCCCTTATTTCTCAGTGCCAAAGTCACGGTAAGTGCGGACGAGCACCGGCGACAGCAGGACAGCGATGCCAATGATTGTAAGAACTGATGTGGCCGCCGCAGATGATAACAGCCGGGTTTCCCCACCAAGATCGTTGAAAATCGCGTAAGACAGCGATGTAGCGTGGGCCTGCGCACTGAACGACACGATGGGCTCAAACACCCGAAAGTTGTCCATTAACTGGATAAGCGCCACAAAGGTCGTGAGTGGCAACAGGTGGGGCATGACGACATAGCGAATACGTTCCCACCGGCTTGCCCCGTCGATCATGGCGGCTTCAATGGTGTCTTGGTTCACCGTTTGGAGGCCCGCATAATAGACGACAAACGCAAATGGGGCAGAGTGCCAGACACCGTATGTCATAAGCATAATCCACATCAGGGCCGTGTTGGCCTTGACCGACAACCCCGGATCATTCGTGAGCCATTGTAGACCCGTCCCAAGAATGCCGCGCGCATCCACCATCCAGAAAATCACAAGTGACCCAACCAACGGTGTGACGATAAACGGCAGTAACGAGAAGAAAATCGTTGGTCCTTTAAACGACTTTGCGACGGTATTGATCGCAACTGCGATGGCAAACCCAAGGATCAAAGTCAGCGGCGTCACGATGGCCGTGTATGTCAGGGTAAACGCCAAGGCCTTGTAAAACGGTAGGTTCATCAACGCGTTGCCAAAGTCCGGCAAGCCGTCTGACGTCACCCATGCGGTCCCAACTTCGGACACGGCGAGGTGGTTGCGATCTTTGTAAATATCTAGGCCAGCCCATTTCCCGAGCGGTTTGTCGGCCTGAAGGGCTCGTGTCGCGTCTTGGTCAACGGCTTGGGACGTCGTGCAGCCAAATGGGCCGCAATTTTCGACCTCAATGATGACCTGTTCGTGCTGGGTATACAGGGATTGCATCACCACCGACACGATGGGGGACGCAATAAACAAGAGCATCAAGATGGACGATGGTAGAACAAACCAGAAGAAAGAACTGTGTTTCATGGGTGTGCCCTCGGCCAGCTAGATGGTCTTTGGTTAGAATGATCGCGAGGGGCCGCATAGCCCCTCGCGATAGTTAGTTTACTGCAAGAAACCCTGCTCAGTCGCAGCAGCCGTATAGGCGGCTTCGGCGTCAGCAAGAGCCTGCTCCGCAGATTCGGTGCCTTGCAAGAAGTCAGCTAGGTTGTCGCCTAGTGCTGTGTGCAAAAGGCCCATGAACGGCAGCATTGGGTAGGGTGGGGTCCCAGCAGCGACGGCGGCCAGAACGCCTTCGTTCACCTCTTGGGCTTCAAAGCCTTCCATCAACCAAACGGCTTGGTCCATTGTCTCTTCGTTCAACAACGCAGGCGATGTGGCGTGTGCAAGCGCTTGGAAGGTTGCGGCTGCATCCTCATCGCTAATGTTTTTCGAAACGGTCCAGCCGTCCCACCACAAGGTTGACGCTGACACGCCACTGTCACCGACCATAAGCGCGCCACTGACCTTCGTGTTTTCATAGACGACTGGTTCTGAGCCTTCGTCGTCCATAAGATTCTGCATCCGGCTGCCCCACATATTCATGAGGGCGACGTTACCAGCTTCCCATTCGGCCTGTGTGCCGTTGCTGTCGTGGGTCAAATAGTCGGGGTTCATGTAAACCGACAACGCTTTCATCATTTCCAGCGCTTCAACACCTTGAGCGTTGTTGATCGTGGCGTTTGCAGTGCCCGGCTCAAAGAATTGACCGCCAGTGCCGTTAAACATATTCACAAATTCTTGGGCAAGGTTCCAACCGGCTGCATAGGCACCGCCGACGGGGTATTCCATAATGCCTTCAGCGCGGATTTTTTCAGCAGCTTCAAGAACCTGCTCATAGGACGTTGGGACGTCCATGCCGATTTGCTCAAGCACATCTTGGCGATATGCAAGCGTCTGCGCATTGGCCATAAAAGCAACAGCCATGACCTTACCGTCGACAGTGATCAGCTGGTGGGATGGGATGTCAGCGCCATACTCTGCAACTAACGCGTCCAGCGGCTGGATGACATCTTCGTTGATCAAGGCCACAATAGAAGAGTTGGCGACGATGGCCGATGTGTACTCAGCTGGGTTGCCGGACATACCAGCAAGGTTAATTTTCTGGTGGTCAGCGGTCAGGTTCGCGGCAGCTTCTGCAGCGCCCGCCGCACATTCCAGTGCTAGCGCTGCGACAGATTGGATCGCTGGAAATTCGTTCCCCACGATGCTCAGACGGCCAGCGTCGATTGTGCAAGCATGGCCATCAGCCATTGCGGATGTGCCTGCGACGGCGGCGATTGCCGTGCCAAGCAGTGCTGTTTTTAACATTTTCATTCCAAGAAGCTCCCGGTTGTTCTCTGATTGGCCGAATTGGTCCGGCGCATTTTAAGCAGCGGCCGTACGACCACAAAGCCATATGATGACAGCCGCGACCGAATCACAACCGTTTTGCATACGCTTGCAATTTAACCCCCGATAAAGTGCAATTTGCAAGACATTTTCGCATGCCGCACCGCAGCACTATGTCAATAAAAAAAGGGGTTGCCATGCTTTCGAATTCACGCCAAGATTTTGCAAACGTATGCAATGTCAGGGGTGGTTATGGCTGAAATCCAACTTCGGAATTTATCAAAGCGCTGGGGTGACTTTGTTGGGGTTAAGGATTTCAACCTCACAATTGCTGATCAGGAATTCCTTGTTCTGCTTGGGCCATCGGGCTGTGGCAAGACGACAACGATGCGGATGATTGCTGGTCTTGAGGATGCATCGGGCGGTGATATCATTGTTGACGGCAAGCGGATCAATGACCTTGAACCCAAGGATCGCGATGTCGCAATGGTGTTTCAGTCCTACGCACTTTACCCAAATATGAACGTCTATGAGAATATCCGCTTTCCGCTCAAGGTACGTGGGATTCCACAAAGCGAACATGACGAACGGGTCAAACGGGCCTCTGCCATGGTCGAACTTGATGAATTCTTGCATCGCAAGCCTGCAGAACTATCGGGTGGGCAGCGGCAGCGTGTTGCTTTGGCACGAGCCGTTGTGCGTGAACCAAACGTGTTCCTTATGGACGAACCCCTTTCAAATCTGGACGCTAAGCTGCGCGTCTCGACCCGTGCACAGATCAAGAACCTGAGCCATGAGTTGAAAACGACAACAGTGTACGTGACCCACGACCAGATTGAGGCGATGACCCTCGCTGATCGCGTTGTCGTCATGTCAAAAGGCGTCGTGCAGCAAGTGGGAACACCGACAGAAATTTACGACAATCCGGCGAATACATTCGTGGCTGGTTTCATTGGATCGCCTGCAATGAACCTGATCGACGGCACCATTGAAAATGGAACGTTCACTGCAGACAAAATTGTGGTTTCGGGGCTACCAATGCAGCATTCCGGCAAAGTCACCCTTGGGTTTAGAGCCGAAGATGCAACTGTTGCCGACGGCGAAGCACAAGCAAATTCCACAGTATTTTCGCTGGAATTGCTGGGTGAGGCGACAATGGTCACAATGCGCGTGGGCGGTACGATCCTGTCTGTAAAGTCAGGCAAAGAATACCGTACGAACATCGGTGACACTGTGCATGCGAATATCTCGGCTGATATTTGTCACCTCTTTGACGCAACCACTGGGGACCGCCTGACATGACCATTCGCTATCTCAAAACAGGCAAACCTGAGGCCGAGCGCCAAGAAGACGACGCCAAAGTACGTGGCGTCGTTGAGGCAACGCTCAAGGATATTGAGGTGCGCGGCGATGCAGCGATCCGCGATTTGTCAGCGAAATTTGACAACTACAGCCCGCCGTCGTTTCGCTTGTCTCAGTCTGAAATCGACGCTGCGATGTCCAAAGTTGGCCAGCGCGATATGGACGACATCAAGTACGCACAAGTTCAAATCCGCCGGTTCGCAGAAGCACAGCGCGCCTCCATGACCGATATTGAGATTGAAACCCAACCCGGCATCGTCCTTGGGCACAAAAATATTCCAGTGCAATCCGTGGGGTGCTACGTGCCGGGTGGAAAGTTCCCGATGGTCGCGTCTGCGCACATGTCTGTTTTGACTGCAGCTGTCGCCAAAGTTCCACGCATCGTTGCATCAGCACCGCCGCAAAACGGGGAACCGCATCCTGCCATCGTCGCTGCAATGCACATGGGCGGCGCGCATGAAATCTATGTACTTGGTGGTATGCAAGCGGTTGGCGCCATGGCAATTGGTACCGAAACGATTGAACCTGTTCACATGATTGTTGGCCCGGGCAACGCCTTTGTGGCCGAAGCAAAGCGTCAACTTTTTGGTCGCGTCGGAATCGATCTTTTTGCAGGGCCAACAGAAACGATGGTTATTGCAGATGAGACGGCGGCGGACGCCGAACTTTGCGCAACTGACCTTTTGGGGCAGGCTGAACATGGGTATAATTCCCCTGCGGTCCTGCTGACAAATTCTGAGAAACTCGCCCGTGCGACACTTGTGGAAATTGATCGTATTCTTGAAATTTTACCAACCCGTGAAACTGCACGGACATCTTGGGAAGATTACGGTGAAGTCATCGTTTGCGACACATATGACGAAATGCTCGCCGTTGCAGATGATATCGCCAGTGAACACGTGCAAGTCATGACAGACCGCGATGATTGGTTCCTCGACAACATGACCTGCTACGGTGCGCTGTTCCTTGGTCCGCGTACAAACGT
>JAPKCP010000144.1 GCA_028822885.1 Yoonia sp.
TCGCGACGCGCTAGGCTGCACCCAATCCAAACGGCAGGCACATAGCAGCTTGCCGTTTAGGCCCCGTGACAAAACCCATCTGCCTGCTATAACGCGGCCAAATTCGTCAGTATTATAGGTTTTTGACACATGACAACGCTCGTTTTCGGCCACAAAGCGCCAGACACTGATTCACTCGGCTCTGCTCTGATATGGGAATGGTTCATTAACCATACAGGTGGCGACGCGAAGGCCGCCCTGCTTGGGACGCCCAATACCGAGGCTGCATTTGTGGCCGCCCGTTGGGGCTTTGCATTGCCAGAGATTATCGCAGATGTTGCCGACGGCCAAGACTGCGTCATCGTGGACACAAATAACCCAGCAGAATTGCCTGCAAATATCAACGGCGCAAACGTCACCGCGATCATCGACCACCACAAATTGGTCGGCGGTCTGGAAACATCTGGCCCGATCGACATCACGATCCGTCCATTGGCGTGTACCGCAACAATTATGTACGATCTGATGGCTGGCCACGAAGCCCACATGCCGGAAGCCGTCAAAGGCTTGATGCTATCTTGCATTATTTCTGACACGCTAGAATTCCGGTCCCCAACCACAACTGCCGTCGACAAAGCACTGGCCGAAAAGCTGGCCGCAGACCTTGGCATTGATCTGTCCGCCTATGCGTCCGAAATGTTTGAAGCGAAATCCGACATTTCTGAATTTTCAGACGCCGAACTTTTGCGGATGGACAGCAAGGAATACGCTGTCGGTGATACTAAATTCCGGGTGTCGGTTCTGGAAACCACCGCGCCAAAAATCGTGCTGGACCGCAAGGCAAGCATCATGGCCTCAATGACTGACGTTGCAAAAGAAGACGGTGTTGATCAGGTACTTTTGTTCGTCGTGGACATCCTGAATGAAGAAGCAACAATGATGATCCCGAATGCGCTTTCAAAAACAGTAGCTGAAGCATCGTTTGGTGCTACAGTATCTGGCGACACCGTTGTGCTGCCCGGCGTGATGAGCCGCAAAAAGCAGATCATTCCGAACTTGAAAACGGCCTAATTTACAAGATAAAATGCCAGCTTCCATTGATGAATGGAGGCCGGCACACCACTGCGCTGATTAGATGATATCGGCCTTAAAAATCGAAAAGCTCATCCAGAAATCAACCGCTCTTTCGCTTACGTGACTTTTTGTATCCGCGACACCCTTGGCCGCGCCAGCTCGCGTATTCTGGAGCAGATGCAGCGGCTTCTGAACATTTGATAATTTTATCGCGTTCGCCGCAATCAAGCCGGACACCGCGACAAGTCGGGCAATAGTCAATCTCGATTCCGCTACGGTCAGAAAACAAGATGGCGGCACGAACACATAATCAAAAAAATACAAAACAGGTGTACGCCCTGTGCAAGTCCAGTGTACGTCATTCACATAGGGCTTTTGCCTCAACTTATGCTTCACAAAGGTTAACCATGACCCAAATCATCACCGCATTTTCTGAGATTTCTGACCGATATGAAGCCGCTTTTGTTGACCTTTGGGGCTGCCTGCACAACGGCATCGAAGCTCACCCAGCCGCAGTAAAAGCAATGCAAGACTATCGGGCAAAAGGTGGGGTCGTGATCCTTGTTACAAATTCCCCCCGTCCATGGGATTCAGTGGCGCATCAGATCCTTGAGTTCGGAATTCCAAACGACGCTTGGGACGCCATTGCAACCTCGGGTGACAGCGCGCGATCCGCGATGTTCCAAGGTATCGTTGGGTCCAAAGTCTGGTTCATGGGCGAAACACCACGCGATGATGACTTCTTCAAGCCGTCGAAAATTCTCGATAACCCAGTTGATATTAACAAAGTATCCTTAGAAGAGGCAGAAGGCATTGTGTGCTGCGGCCCCTTTGACACTACGGCCAACGTGGACGTGAACCGCCCGCAGTTTTTATACGCCAAAGAAAAAGGCCTCAAACTGCTTTGCGCGAACCCTGACATCATCGTGGACCGGGGCGACGTACGCCAATGGTGCGCGGGTGCGTTGGCAGCATTGTACACCGAAATGGGCGGCGAAAGTCTCTACTTTGGGAAACCGCACCCCCCGATCTATGACTTGGCCAAACGACGGCTTGCTGCGTTAGGAAAGTCTGTGTCCGATGGTGATATCATCTGCATCGGCGACGGGATTCGCACTGACGTGCTTGGCGGTCTCCAAGAAAACCTTGATACGCTGTTCATCACAGGGGGGTTGGCCGCGCTTGAAACAAAAACCGACCACCAGCCTGATGCACAAGCACTAAGCGACTATTTAGAAACAGAAAAAATGTCTGCGACGTTTAGCATCGGACATTTGCGGTAAAACATAACCCTTGATCTTTCTGCGCCTGCGAAGTAATAAAGTTTCAAATCTAATGCCTAATTCAGGCTTTTATTACCTCAAGGACGCAGAATGTTGGACAATGCACCGCGCGGAACGATCTGTATCGAAGACATTGAAATTGGCATG
Source organism: Yoonia sp. (assembly GCA_028822885.1). GTDB lineage: Bacteria > Pseudomonadota > Alphaproteobacteria > Rhodobacterales > Rhodobacteraceae > Yoonia. The sequence continues at coordinate 2,484 of JAPKCP010000144.1, forward strand.
GTTCGGTCGCTGCGCAAACAGGTCACTGACCGTGACATCGAATTGTTTGCAGAGGTATCCACTGATCGGAACCCTGTTCACCTTGATGATGATTATGCCCACGACACGATCTTTGGCGGGCGCATCGCACACGGAATGCTGACGGCGGGCCTAATTTCTGCCGTCATCGGGGAACAGCTTCCGGGTCACGGGACGGTTTACCTTGGCCAAAGCCTGAAATTCTTGGCCCCTGTGCGTCCCGACGACGTTGTTCTGGCAGAGGTCGAAGTCATCGAAATTGATCACGCTAGACGGCGTGTCAAAATGGAAACGCGCTGTCTTGTGAACGGTAAAAAGGTGCTTGTGGGCGAGGCGACAGTTCTGGCCCCATCCCGTAAGTTCGACTAGGCTTGCACGCCCTTTCGCGTCAGGTTACGGACGTCCATGCGTATCATCCGAGACACTTTATTCATTGATCCTATCGACCGCGGTGCAGCTGCGGCGATCGGTAATTTCGACGGCGTTCATCTTGGCCACCAGTCGGTTATTGATTTAGCGCGCGACGCTGCAAAAGACGCGGATGCACCGCTGGGCATCATGACCTTTGAACCACATCCGCGCAGTTATTTCTCCAATGATCCAAACCCCTTCCGGCTAATGAACGCAGAAGCCAAGGCGAACTGTTTGGCTAGCCTTGGCGTTGAAAAACTGTACGAAGTTCCATTCAACGCAGCCCTCGCAGCGTTGACACCACGCGAGTTCGCGCAGCAGATTATCGCCGATAGCCTTGGCCTAAAACACGTCGTTGTCGGTAGTGATTTTTGTTTTGGTAAGGGACGCGCAGGAACGGCTAAAGACCTACAAGCATTTGGGGCTGATATGGGGTTTGGCGTGACCATTGCACCAATGAAATCAATTGCAACGGCTGAAGTGTCATCGACTGCAATCCGTACCGCGCTGACAGAAGGGCGCCCACGCGATGCGGCGGCGATGCTTGGCCACTGGCACCGTATCGAAGGCGACGTAATCCGGGGGGAACAACGCGGCCGCGAGCTAGGCTATCCGACCGCAAACATGTCGACCACAGACTTGCACCAACCCAAATTTGGCGTCTACGCCGTCAAAGCCAATGTTCTGAACGGGCCACACGAGGGCAGCTATAATGGCGCGGCCTCTATCGGCGTGCGTCCGATGTTTGGTGAGAATGTCCCAAATTGTGAGACGTTCATCTTCGATTTTAAGGGCGATTTATACGGGGCGACAATATCTATAGCCCTCGTGGATTACCTACGCCCAGAGCTGAAGTTCGATGGCCTTGATGCCCTGATCACCCAAATGGACGCCGATTGCGCCCAAGCACGCGAGATTTTGTCAAATGCCTGATATCCCCCGCGACGGCCTTGCAGACAAGTTTTGGGAGAACAAACCTCTCACGAAAATGAACCAAGCCGAATGGGAAGCGGTCTGCGATGGCTGTGGCAAATGCTGCCTGAACAAGCTTGAGGACGAAGACACCGGCGAGGTCGTGATGACGCGCATCGCTTGCCGCCTTCTCGACAATGAAACCTGCCTATGCGCCCAATACCCAATCCGTCATCAATTTGTACCTGAGTGCATCGTTTTGACCCCTAAGACACTGGAAGAAAACATGTATTGGCTGCCGCAAACCTGCGGTTATCGCCTGCTATCAGAAGGCCGCCCACTTTATGATTGGCACCCATTGATCGCGGGCAACAGCGATGCAATCCACGAGGCTGGCGTCACAATGCAGGGCCGCACAATTCCCGAATTCGAAATTGATGAAGACGATTGGGAAGACCATATCATTGAGGAGCCTACATAGTGTTTTTTGCATCCGACAACGCAGGCCCAGCACACCCCAAAGTCATGGAATCGCTGATAAAAGCCAATGCAGGCTACAGATCTGGCTACGGTGCTGATGCCGAGATGGATATCGTCAAAGCCCAAATTCGCGACACATTTGAAGCGCCAGAGGCCGCAGTTTTTTTGGTAGCAACAGGCACAGCTGCAAACGCTATCTTGTTGGCGACAATGGCAAATCCTTGGGATACGATATTTTGCTCGCCGATGGCCCATATCCATGAAGATGAATGCAATGCCCCAGAGTTTTATAGCAACGCAAAGCTAACATTGGTTCCTGCTGAACATGCTAAAATGACGCCTGCGTCCCTGCGCACTGCGATCCAGACTGAGCAAACGCGCGGCGTTCACGGCCCACAACGCGGCCCGGTTTCAATCACCCAAGTCACCGAAATGGGAACAGTCCACACCTTGGACGAATTGCACGCACTGACAAGCGTGGCCCGCGAATTTGACTGTAAAGTCCACATGGACGGCGCACGATTCACCAACGCACTTGTGACGCTTGGCTGCACTGCGGCTGAAATGACGTGGAAAGCAGGCATTGACGCTGTCAGTTTTGGCGGGACCAAAAATGGACTTCTTGGGGTTGAGGCTTGCGTAATCTTCGATCCAAAACTCGCCTGGGAATTTGAACTGCGACGCAAGCGCGGTGGACATCTATTTTCAAAACACAGGTATCTCTCTGCGCAGATGCAGGCCTATCTGACGGACGGTCTTTGGCTGGAAATGGCCACAATGGCAAACGTCCACTGTGCACAATTGGCTGCAGGACTGCGTCAAAACGAACGGGTGACGTTTGTTCAAGAACCAGAAGCTAACATGATTTTCGCCCGCTATCCGCGCCGCGACCACAAACGTCTGCTTGATGCGGGCGCGCAGTATTGCGTGACGGGCGGCGATCCCCATCATGGCGACAGTGATGAGGATCTGACAGCCCGGTTCGTCACAGATTGGTCCACAAAACCACAAGACATCTCACGCTTCTTGGACATCTTGAACGGGTAAGTCTGCGCCCTTCATTTGGCTAGAACAACTCCGGGGGTGCGGGGGCTGGCCCCCGCTGTCGTTAAGTCAGATCAAACCTGACCCGAAAGATGTGCATCCAAATCGGCCAAACGATCTTCGCCCCAAAACCGTTCGTCACCGTCAGTAATAAAGAACGGTGCGCCAAAGACACCGGCATTAATCCCTTGTTCAAGATTTGATGTATATGTCTCGGCACTTGCAAGCATCCCTTTGTCAGCAAGCTCGGCATCAAACCCAGTCTCAACCAAACAAGCCCGGATAACATCGTCCTGCGAGATATCTTTTTCGTCCGCCCAACAGGCCCGCGAAATACACGCCACCAGCTTAGCAACATTCCCACCAGCCGCCTGAGCTGCGATAATAGCATAGGACGCGGGCGCGCCGTTGGTCGGCCAGAATGCAGGTTTTGGATTGATTGGCATCCCAACCAAACCAGCCCTACGTCGCAAGTCTTGAAGGCGGTATTCTTGACGGTTTGGGTGACGGTCTTTTGGTGGTATCCCGCCCGTGCGGCCAAATAACTGCATGATATCAAGCGGCCTATATGTCAGGGTTGCACCATGCGCCTTTGCAATCTCCTCTGGGCGTGTGCTGCACAGGTAGGTGAAGGGGGAAAGCGTTGCAAAGTAGTAATCTATATGGGCCATTTGGTCCTCCGAGGCTGCATCATGTTTGCGGGACGGTAGCGGCGTGTTAGGCGGTGTCAACGCCACGATTCTGTAATCTGCAACAGACCGATCGCCAAAGGACCGCGCAAAATGACGCCTTCAGAACCTAAACTGATCTCCGGGAATGCCAATCGGCCCTTAGCCGACAGGGTTGCCCGGCGAATGTCGATGCATCGGGGCCGTAAAGTCGGTCTTGTTGACGCGCGTGTAGAACGGTTCAACGATGGTGAGATTTTTGTTGAAGTGTTTGAGAACGTGCGTGGTGAGGATATGTTTATTATCCAGTCTACATCAAACCCAGCCAACGACAACCTGATGGAATTATTGATTATTTCAGATGCTTTGCGCCGCTCGTCTGCCGCCCGCATCACTGCCGTAATCCCCTATTTTGGCTATGCCCGACAAGACCGTCGATCAAAGGCACGCACGCCAATCACTGCTAAATTGGTCTCAAACATGATTGTTGAGGCTGGTATCGAACGTGTTCTGACGCTTGATTTACACGCGACCCAAATTCAGGGCTTCTTTGATATTCCAGTGGACAACTTGTACGCATCACCAGTTTTTGCCCTTGATGTGAAGCACAATTTCAAGGATCAAATGGACGAGATCATGGTTGTTTCACCAGACGTTGGCGGTGTCGCCCGCGCCCGCGATTTGGCCAAGCGGATTGGCGCGCCTTTGTCTATCGTTGACAAACGCCGCGGGAAACCTGGCGAAGTGGCAGAAATGACCGTGATTGGTGACGTCAAAGACCGGACTTGCCTGATCGTGGACGACATCGTTGATACCGCAGGCACACTTTGCAAAGCCGCTGAGGTTCTCATGGCGCATGGCGCGAAAGAGGTCCACGCTTATATCACACACGGCGTTTTATCTGGCCCCGCGATTGAAAGGGTCAATGCATCAGTGATGAAACACCTCGTAATCACTGACACGATTGAGGCGACAAAGGCCCTGCTCGCCGCTGAGAAGATCAGGATTGTGCCAACCGCGCCAATGTTTGCCCAAGCCATCCTCAACACATCAAATGGCACGTCTGTTTCGTCGTTATTTGATCATGAGACCCTCGGTCCGATCTACGAAGGCATGTATAGCGGCTAGGTCAAATATCCCACGAATCCTCGCTGGAAAGTGGGCCAATCGCTTGCCAAGCAACACGAATTCTGGCAACTCGGCTGTCGCCCCAAGTCCGAAACACGATTTCAAAGCCTGACGATGTCACATTGTCAGGCTGCAAATCTGCCCTGATAAACGCATCATTGGACATGTCTATCATCGACATTTGCACGGACACTGTTGGTGCATCGCCGAATTGGTCAGAAAATGTTACCACGCGACGAACGGAACGCGGCCCTTCGCCCTTCCACATCTCGCCGTCATCCTCAAAATCTGAGAATAAAATAACGTCACCTTGGTCGATCCCAATGACATGACTATCAAGTCGTTTCATACGTGCCTAATTCCCTTTGCCAAGACGGTTAGCCTGAGTCCAAATCGAAAGATAAAAAGAACTTCCTCTGAATTTTTTGTGCAAAATTCTATGATATATTTTCGGCGCTGATTAATTTTTGTGCAATAGGTCCTGTGTGAAACTGGGTCATTGGCGATCACATAGCGAAGAACTGTGTGCCCAATAAGGCACACAGAATTGAAGGACGCCCTTCTTATCGGTAGATAGCGGATTTATCTCTGCTTGATTTGCAGCACGCTCTGGTTTTGCATGCTTTGCCTGCCACCAATCGTGTAAAAAGGACAACACCATGGACCTGAACGCAGATTTTTCACAACGCGTGGTCATTCATTCTGACCAGCTTACATGGCAAACGTCGCCGATGCCCGGCGTAGATCGACGTATGCTTGACCGCATCGGTGGTGAAGTTGCGCGTGCCACAACAATTGTGCGCTATGCTCCAAACAGCCATTTTTCTGCGCACACGCATACCGGTGGCGAAGAATTCATTGTCCTTGACGGTATTTTCCAAGATGAGCACGGTGACTATCCGGAAGGAACGTACGTCCGTAACCCACCAACGTCGTCCCACACACCGGGATCGGAACAAGGCTGCACAATTTTCGTGAAGTTATGGCAGTTCGACATGAATGATCGGACAAAGTTTCGTAAAACCATGGGTGATGAACTGAATGCTCCTGTTGATGGCATTGCCACCGCGCAGCTTCACCGCGATGATCGCGAAATCGTGACATACTGCCACGTCGATGCCGGTGCCACGTTAACCAGCAACACTTCTGGCGGCGTTGAGTTGTTCATCATCGGTGGCGCTGTCATTGAATTAGGTGAGACACTGGAGAAAGGCGCTTGGTTACGCCTGCCAGAAGGTGCAGCGTTATCGGCT
>JAPKCP010000430.1 GCA_028822885.1 Yoonia sp.
TACATGAGCTTTGAGATCTGGTTCACCATTGCGGGCGTCTATCTTGCCCTCACCCTCGTTCTGTCGTTCGGCGTGTCCGCCGTCGAGAGACGCTTTCAACCCTAAACCCAACCTAACAAGGAATTTTCCATGTCAACGACACGTAGAAAAATTATGTCCAACACGCTTGGGCTGGCATTAGCGGCCGTCACAAGCACTGTGCTCGCATTGCCGGCAATGGCGCAAACGACAACACAAACACTCAGCTCTGAATCAGTTATTGAGACCATCAAGCAAGACGGCGTCATCCGCATCGGATTGTCCGTCTTCACGCCGTGGTCCATGCGCGACATTAACGGCGAATTGATCGGGTTTGAATTGGACGTGGGCCGCGCGCTTGCTGAAGATATGGGCGTTGAGGTCGAATTCGTCCCAACCGCGTGGGATGGCATTATCCCACAGCTCGTATCTGGCAACTTTGACGTCATCATTTCTGGCATGTCGATCACTCCTGCCCGCAACCTGACGATCAACTTTTCCAATCCATACGCCTATTCGGGCCTGACCGTTCTCGCGAACACGGCAATGACCGAAGGCTTCACGCTGGACGACTACAACTCTGCGGACGTCACGTTTGCGGCGCGGCGTGGTGCTACCCCGGCGACAGTCATCGCGCAATTATTCCCAGAAGCGACGTTACTGTTGTTTGACGAGGATGGTGCAGCCACCCAAGAGGTGCTGAACGGCAATGCGCACGCGACAATGTCCGCAGAACCAACACCATCAATTGAGGCGCGGCGCTACCCCGACACGTTGTCAGTGCCATTCGATCAGACGTTCCTTGCAACTGGTGAAGGCTTTGCATTGCGTAAAGGCGACCCAGATGCGTTGAACTACTTTAACAACTGGATTGCTGTGCGTCACGCCAGTGGCTGGCTCAAGGACCGCAATGATTACTGGTTCAAAGGCACCGACTGGGAAGACCAAGTCACACAATAAAGCCTGAAACGTGCCTTCTTTCCTAGCAAAACTACGCTGGCTTGACTGGCTGATCCTCACCGTTTTGGTGGGGATCATTTGGTATGTCGCAATGCGGATTGAGGGCGCGCTTATCTACGAGTGGCGCTGGGAGCTGATCCCAGATTACATCATCCGCTACCGCGAGGATCGCAATGAATGGTTCGCGAACCTGTTGTTGCAGGGCCTTTTTGCGACGATCCGTATCAGTCTTTATGCAAGCGTTTTAGCCGTGATACTTGGCACAATCCTTGGAATTGCGCGATGCTCTGATAACTTGACGATCCGCTTGTTGGCACGCACTTACCTTGAGTTGCTGCGGAACATTCCGCCGGTTGTGATCATCTTTATCTTCTTCTTCTTTTTATCTCAGCAACTTATCGACGCGCTGAACCTGAATGCATGGTCGCGCGGCATTGCCCGCGGTGACAGCGCACCGATCTGGGAATTCTTCTTTGGCGAAATGCGCCGTTTTCCATCGCTGATTTCAGGAGTCATCGTTCTCGCCATGTTTGAAGCCGCGTTTGTCGGCGAAATCGTCCGCGCAGGCATCCAGTCGGTCCCGCAGGGTCAACGCGAAGCAGCCCGCGCCGTGGGGATGAGCCGCTTTCAAGAAATGCGCTACATCATTTTGCCGCAAGCCCTGCGCAAAGTTGTGCCACCAATGGCAAACCAATTCATCAGTTTGATCAAAGATAGCTCAATTATTTCGCTGATTTCAGTGCAGGAACTGACCTTTAAGACGGTTGAACTTGTCGCCTCAACCCGGCTAATTTTTGAAGCGTGGCTGACGACTGCTGCCTTCTATTTTGTCCTTTGCTTTGGATT
>JAPKCP010000145.1 GCA_028822885.1 Yoonia sp.
GTTTTCCACCGCGATTTTGGTCATGACTTAGGCTGCGACAGGGCGGACTTCGACTACTTCAGGAATGTAGTGACGTAGCAAATTCTCAATACCCATCTTCAACGTAAGCGTCGATGATGGGCAGCCCGCGCAGGCTCCTTGCATATGCAAATAAACGATACCACGTTCAAAACCGTGGAATGTAATGTCGCCGCCATCTTGGGCAACAGCAGGGCGCACGCGCGTGTCCAGCAATTCTTTGATTTGGTTCACGATTTCGCCGTCTTCGCCAGTGTGTTCGGCGTGACCGGACGTCACCTCATGGTCGGCACCCATGACAGCGGCACCCGATTGGTAATGCTCCATGATCGCACCCAAAAGACCGGGCTTGACGTGATCCCATTCAACATCGTCAGCTTTCGTCACAGTAATAAAATCGGTACCAAAAAATACCCCCGTCACACCACCAGTCGCAAAAATGCGCTTGGCAAGAGGGGACGCTTCGCCAGCTTCCAGTGTTGGGAAGTCGGCGGTGCCGACCTCAAGCACATTCTGGCCTGGTAAGAACTTCAGCGTCGCTGGATTCGGCGTGGATTCGGTTTGAATAAACATCGGCAAAGCCCCTTGTTGGTCCCTTCAAATATGCGCCCGAGGGGCCGATCTGTCAAGGGTTTGGAATGATTCTAAAGTGAAGATCTGTGAAAGGCCCGCAATTCTGCGGGCCCTCTAATGCCTCAGGTAATCGCCTCAAGCCGTTCTTTCGATATCTCACCGGGAACGATTGTAATCGGGACGGTCAACGTTCCGGCCTGCCGCGACAAGGCCGTAACCAATGGACCGGGGCCTTTATTATCACTTCCAGCCCCAAGTACGATCACGCCAATATCGGGATCATCGTTAATTTGAGCGAGCAATTCGTTGATCGGCTCCCCTTCGCGGATCACCAGTTCAGGCTCAACGCCTTGTTTATCGCGCATCCACTTTGCGAACACTTCGAAGTGGACTTCTATCCGCTCACGGGCCTCTGCGCGCATAATCTCGCCCACACCGATCCAGTGATTGAACTCATCGGGGGGGATAATTGACAGCACTTCCACGCCGCCACCTGTTTTGGCCGCCCGCATCGCGGCAAAGCGCATCGCGTTTAAACATTCGCGGCTGTCATCAAGGACCACTAAAAATTTCCGCATGGATGTCTCCTTTATCCGACATTGCCTTTATTGTGGCGGAACCTGACAAAGGTGGCAATCGGTATCCGGCAGGGATTTGATATCACGCAGGCGTTACAGCAGTGGCTGCGGAAATCTGCCAGACCAGATGACGAGCTTAAAGGACAACGCGATGACATCACCAATTCTCCCCCGGCGTCATATGATAGGCGGCCTAATTGCCCTTACAGCTGGCCTTGCCGTTCAGCCAACAGGGCCAGCGCGCGCGGATGGTATGATGCCAATGCGTGCAATCCGGCAGTTTGATTTGGGAGATATGCGTGTCACCGTTATCGACGACGGTAGTTTTTCGATGGCCACCGGGATGTTTGGTGCAAATGCGCCAAAAGGGGCTGTTGGGGATCTATTGGCCAGCTATGGCATGGCGCGCGATAAGGCAGAGATGCCGCTGCAAATCATGTTGATTGAGACAGAAGGTGTGCGCGTTTTGATCGACACTGGCATGGGTGAAGTAACGTTTCATGGCAATGAGCAAGACAACGGGCGTTTGATCAGCTCTCTTGCGGCGATAGGTTTTGCGCCAAATGATATTGATATTGTGCTTCTCACGCATGGCCATCCGGATCACGTCGGTGGCCTCACCCTGAATGGGGAGCCGGTGTTTGCCGCAGCCCAGCATTACCTGTCTGACATAGAATTCGACTTCTGGACCCAAGAGCCGGACCGCGCACCCCCGCAATATCGCGAAATGGTGGCTGTTTGCCGGACACATATCCTACCGGTTGGTGGTGGTATCCGCAGTTATGGTGACGGTGACGAGATCGCGCCGGGTGTCTTCGCAGTGGCCGCGCCCGGTCATACTCATGGTCATCACGCGGTTCGGTTGGAAAGTCGGGGCGAATTTTTACTGCATCTCGTTGATACTGCTGTCCATTATATTGCTGGGTTAGCACGCCCAGATTGGACCGTCGGTGCCGATATCGACAAGGCCACGGCGGTTGCCACGCGCAAACGTCTTTTGGCGCAGGCCGCTGATGAACAATTGCTGATTGCAGGGTATCATTTTCCGTTTCCCGGCGTCGGCCGGATCATGCGGCTTGGTGATGGATTTCGCTATGTGCCTGTACCGTTGGTCTAGGTGCCAACGCTCGCTGCCCAATCCCAATACATATCCCTGACCTGCCGTGTCACAGGACCTTCCTGATATTGGACCTCATCAAAGGCGGTGATCGGTGTGACTTTTGACATATTGCCAGACATGAACACCTCATCGGCCTGTTTGAAATCCTCAAAGGTAAGCACTGCCTCATACGCCTCCAGCCCTGCTTGGCTCATATTTTTGAGGTGACGCGCACGGGTGATGCCTGCAAGGAATGTGCCATTCGGGACAGGCGTGAATGTCACGCCGTCGCGCACCATAAATATGTTGGCGGTCGCTGTTTCGGCTACATTGCCCACCGCATCCGCGACTAACGCGTTGCCGAAACCTTTTGCGCGGGCCTCCATCAACATGCGGGCATTGTTGGGGTATAAGCAGCCTGCCTTGGCGTTCACGACGGCATCTTCCATCACGGGACGCCTGAATCGTGTGGTGGTGAGTGTGGTTGTGCCAGTTGCATTGAACGGAATTTCCTCAAGACAGATCGCAAAACCAGTTGCGCCTGCTTTGGGGGCCACCGCCGTTTCGCCACCATCAAGCGCCCAATACATCGGACGGATATATACAGCGGTGCCGGGCGCATAGGACTTAAGACCTTCGCGGATTATGGCCTCCATTTCATCGGCACCCATTGTCGGGGTAATCAACAGCGCTTCAGCTGATTTGTTCACGCGCGCGCAATGCGGGGCAAGGTCTGGCGTCAGGCCATTCACAAAACGAGCGCCATCAAAAACGGTTGTGCCAAGCCAAGACCCGTGATCCGCAGCCCGCATGATAGCCAGATCAGCGTCATGCCAGCGGCCCTCAAAATAAGTTTTGATATTCGTTCCGGTGGCCATGTCGCGTCTCCCTTATGTATCTGAATCGTAACGGAAGGCGCTGGTCGTGGTAAAGTGCGGAGTTGTGTTACGTACAAAAACGCGCCCGACCACGGGGGAGGTGTGTCGGGCGCGTGAGAATGGTTGCGAGTTGTGGGACAAGGGCGCAACCGCCGATCAGGGACATCGGACAGTTATTATCTGCCCGATTCGTGTTACAGTTTTATAAATTCCGGGGGCTGGGAAGGAAAAAAAGCCGCCTCCTGTCAGAAGCGGCCCTCTTTGTACGCGCTGATCAAACCTAGCGACCGGGACGCAGGAGCCCTACAATGTCATAGGTCTGCTGCAGAATTGGCTCTGCTATGGCGCGTGCTTTGACGGCACCAGCGGCTAAAACCCGATCAATCTCTGCGGGGTCGGCCATGAAACGGGCCATTTCGCCACTAATTGGGCTTAGTTTCGCGACAGCCAAATCAGCAAGGGCAGGTTTGAATTTACCCCAACCGGCCCCAGCATATTCAGTGATCACATCATCTGCGCTGCGATCATCAAGAGCAGCAAAAATCTCAACTAGGTTTTTCGCCTCAGGCCGATCTTTCAGTCTGTCCATCGTATCGGGCAACGGTTCTGGATCAGTCCGAGCCTTCTTGAATTTCTTTGCGATCAGGTCTGCACCATCGGTCATATTGATGCGTTCCATGTCACTTTCGCCAGATTTTGACATCTTCTTGGTGCCATCACGCAGGTTCATGATGCGCGTGGCTGGACCTTCGATCACGGGATTCGTCTCTGGAAAAAAGTCAATCTTAAAGTCGTGGTTAAACTTCTTGGCAATGTCGCGCGTCAGTTCAACATGTTGCTTTTGATCCTCGCCCACAGGAACGTGGGTGGCGTGGTATAGAAGAATATCAGCCGCCATCAGGGCAGGGTAGGCGTATAAGCCCAGCGACACCTTCTCAGCGTTTGCTCCAGCCTTGTCCTTGAACTGGGTCATCCGGTTCATCCAGCCCACACGGGCCACACAGTTGAAAATCCAACCTAATTCAGCGTGGGCCGCAACTGCGCTTTGGTTGAACAGGATCGACTGGGCCGGATCAAGGCCGGAGGCGAGGTAGCCCGCAGCGACTTCACGCGTTGCATTCGCGAGCTCTGCTGGGTCTTGCCAGACAGTAATCGCGTGCATGTCCACAACGCAGTAGACGGTCTGCATATCGCCTTGCATGCCGACAAAACGCTTGATCGCGCCAAGGTAATTCCCCAGCGTTAGGCCGCCGGACGGTTTAATCCCCGAAAATACACGGGGTGTGAAAGCTGATTTAGTCATAGGACGGGTCCACTCTGGCCATCTGAAAACAGGTCGCATACCCATGCCAGAGAGATATCTGAGTTTCAACAGCCCTCAAGGGGACCAAATGTACAGTGATCCGGATTATGAACCGCCCGTGAACTCGATTCCGCCAGTAATCATCGTGTTACTGTTGGTGATGGTGGCGGTCGAAGGGGCGCTTTCGTTGGCCGGAGCAGGCATGATCGGCGGGGCCACTGGAATTGGGTGGCGGATCGGCGCGTTGCAGGATTACGGTATCTCGCCGTTAGTCCTAGAGGTGATCACGACGCGCGGTGATTATGGGTTCGATTTGGTGCGCCGTTTTGTGACCTATGCCTTTGTTCACGGCGATTTCACGCATGCGCTGTTCTGCATGGCGCTGCTCTTGGCGCTTGGAAAATTTGTTGGGGATACGTTTGGGTCAGTGCGGACGTTGGTGGTGTTTGGTGGTGGGGCCATCTTTGGGGCATTGGTGTTCTGCCTTTTCGCCCGCAATTCAAGCCCGCTGTTTGGGGCATATCCACCAATTTTCGCGCTGATTGGCTCCTATACCTACATCCTGTGGCTGCGGCTGGGGCAAACGGGGCAAAATCAAATGACAGCCTTTCGGCTGATTGGGTTCCTGCTGGGATTGCAATTGGTCTTCGGACTGCTTTTTGGAAGCGGTCAGTCTTGGATCGCGGAACTTGCAGGGTTTGTCTTCGGATTTTGTGTCGCGACCGTACTTGTCCCCGGCGGTTGGATGGCTTTATTGACACGACTGCGAAAGCGGGGCTGACACCTAGATTTTTTGGATAAAAATTTGATCAAAACATAGTTTCTGTCAAAAAATTTGCCGCAGGGCCTGTGACAGGTTCGCTCTGGTCAGTTCCGGGCGTGGGCGTTAGAAAACACGCAGACCAAAGGGGAATACGACAATGGCTAGCCAGATCACGCCGCAACCCGGCATCATGGATATTGCTCTTTATCAAAGCGGTGCGTCCCATGTTGATGGCCACACGAATATCCTCAAACTTTCGTCCAATGAAAACCCATTGGGGCCATCGGAAGCGGCCAAAGACGCGGTTACACGCTCTGTTCATGACATGCACCGCTATCCGTCAACGGACCACGCACCATTGCGTCAAGCGATTGGTGCCACTTGGGGCGTTGATCCTGAGCGGGTCATTTGCGGTGTCGGATCGGACGAGATCATTCACTTTCTTTGCCAATGCTACGCAGGTCCTGGGGATGAGGTGATCCACACCGTACACGGTTTTGCGATGTACCGCATTTCAACTTTGGCGGCGGGGGCTACCCCAGTTGAGGTTCGTGAAAATGATCGTGTCACAGACGTGGATGCGATTCTCGCGGCCTGCACCAAAAACACCAAACTGGTCTTCATCGCGAACCCCAATAACCCCACGAGCACGATGATCGGTGAGGGGGAATTGACGCGCCTTGCGGAAGGCGTTCCACCCCAAGCAATCCTTGTACTTGATGGGGCCTATGCGGAATACGTCGATGGCTACGATGGGGGGCTCGCGATAATCGAAGCCCGTGAAAATGTTGTAATGACCCGGACGTTCTCAAAAATCTACGGCCTTGGCGGGTTGCGGGTTGGCTGGGGGTACGGACCTAAAGACATCATTGACGTGCTCAACCGCGTCCGTGGACCGTTTAACCTGTCAACAGCCGCCCTTGCTGCCGCCGAAGCCTCGGTGCGCGACCTTGAATACCTCCAGAAATGCCGGTCCGAGAACGCGAAATGGCGCGATTGGTTGTCCAACGCGTTGGCGGAAATCGGCGTCCCATGTGACACGTCCACCGCCAACTTCGTACTCGCCCGTTTTGGGTCTGAAACGGAGGCAAACGCCTGCGATGACCGTCTCCGCGCCGAAGGCATCCTGATCCGTCGTGTTGGAGGCTACAATCTCCCCCATTGTTTACGCATTACCGTTGGCGACGAAAGTGCGTGCCGTCGTGTTGTCCACGCCATCGCCCAATTCAAAGGGGCGCGGTAATGACGATCATCTATGAACGGGTGGCCCTGATCGGCCTTGGCCTGATTGCGGGTTCCATGGCCCATGCGATGCGCCGGGCCAAATGCGCAGGCGAAATCGTTGGGACGGCACGGTCGGCCGAAACCCGGGCCATCGCTGCTGAGATTAATCTCTGTGACCGGATCACCGAAACAGCAGCCGAAGCCGTGAAAGGCGCAGATCTTGTGGTGCTTTGCGTGCCAATTGGGGCGATGGCGTCCGTGATGGCAGAGATTGGACCAGCCTTAAAGCAGGGTGCGACACTGTCTGACGTTGGGTCTGTCAAGCAAGCCGTGATCGATGAGGTTGGACCTCATGTCCCTGAGGGTGTTCACTTTATTCCTGCACACCCACTTGCAGGCACCGAACATTCTGGCCCACGATCTGGTTTCGCGACGTTATTTGATAACCGTTGGAATATTATTGTGCCGCTGGAAGGCGCAGATCAAACAAAAGTTGATCAACTCACTGAATTTTGGACGGCATTGGGTGCAAAAGTTACTACCATGACGCCCGACCACCACGATCTGGTACTGGCCGTGACCAGTCACACGCCGCACCTCATTGCTTACACGATGGTTGGTGTGGCTGATGATCTGGCGCGTGTAACGGAAAGCGAAGTTGTTAATTTCTCTGCCGCTGGTTTTCGGGATTTTACCCGCATTGCGGCCTCTGACCCAACAATGTGGCGCGATGTTTTTTTGACAAACAAAGATGCTACTCTCGAAGTTTTGGGCCGCTTCACTGAGGAACTCTTTGCGCTGCAACGCGCGATCCGGCAAGGTGACGGTGACCATTTGCACGCGTATTTCACCCGCACCCGTGCAGTTCGGCGCGGCATTATTGAGGCGGGTCAAGACACCGCAGAGCCGAACTTTGGACGTCATCCGGATGGTAAGGTTTGATTCAAAGACTGCTACTTTGTCTGGCTTTGGGGCTTCCAAATACTGGCTGGGCGCAAGATGCCGCACAGCGCCCGTTAGCACGCCCGCAAGCACAAACGTTAGCACCCGTGGCCCCCACGCAACCTGATTTATCCAGCATTCGGCCCCTTGCACGGACACCAACCGTGTTGGCCTTTGTGCCGCGACCTACGATCCCAACAGCCGTAATACGGCCCAAAGTCCGACCTTATGAACGCCCAGAACTCGCGCGCGGCGCGGCCTCAGATCCACAATTACGCGCAGAACAAAGCCTGTTCGCGTTCAGCCCAACCGCCCCTGCTGTGTCAGAGCGGCCAACCGTCCGTCCTCCAGCCATCGAACGTGCGGCCCAAGAGCGCGTTGCAGCCGTGCGGCGTGGCCAAGTCTGCGGTGATCCTGCCATCCAAGGTGAGTCGATTGGCCGGGTTAATGGACGCGGCGCTTGTGGGATCGAAAGTGCAGTACGCGTGCGCGCGGTGGCGGGGGTCACTTTGCGTCCGAGCGCAACAATCGACTGTCCGACAGCGGTAGCGTTGAAACGCTGGGTCGAAACTGGTGCTTTGCCTGCAACCGGTGGACAAGCGTCGTCACTGCGCGTCGTGTCGCACTACGCTTGCCGCAACCGAAACGCAGCGGCATCGGGACGTTTGTCAGAGCATTCGTTTGGAAAAGCGATCGATATCGCAGGTATTGGTCTCAAAAGTGGGCGCGAGATTACTGTCCTCACCGGTTGGAATTCATCGCGTGATAGCGCCGCATTACAGCGCATGTGGCGGGCAGCGTGTGGGCCGTTTGGAACCGTGCTTGGTCCAAATGCGAATCGGTTCCACCACGATCACTTTCACTTTGATACAGCCAGCTATCGGTCTGGATCCTACTGTCGCTGAGGCTTGGGAAAA
>JAPKCP010000146.1 GCA_028822885.1 Yoonia sp.
TGGATCACAGAACCCGCGCCCAAGAACAACATCGCCTTAAAGAAGGCATGTGTCAGCAGGTGGAACATCGCGACCGAGTAAACACCGACGCCTGCCGCCACGAACATATAACCCAACTGGGAACAGGTCGAATAGGCAATGACACGCTTGATGTCGTTCTGCACAAGACCAACGGTCGCTGCAAAGAACGCGGTTGAAGCGCCAACAAAGACGATAAAGTTCTTAGCCTCTGGCGCGTATTCCATCAACGGAGACATACGGCAAACAAGGAAGACACCCGCCGTTACCATTGTCGCGGCGTGGATTAAGGCTGACACAGGTGTCGGGCCTTCCATCGCATCGGGCAACCATGTGTGTAGGACCAACTGGGCAGATTTACCCATCGCGCCAATAAACAACAGAATGGCAATGAGGTTGGCAGCGTTCCACTCCAGCCCAACAAAGGACATGGTGGTTTCAGCAATCTGCGGTGTCGCTGCAAAGATGTCGTCGAACTTGACGCTATCAGTCAGGAAATAGAGCCCGAAAATACCTAGAGCAAACCCAAAGTCCCCGACCCTGTTCACCACAAACGCTTTCATCGCGGCAATATTGGCGGATGGCTTCTTATAGTAGAACCCGATCAACAGGTATGACGCGACGCCCACCCCTTCCCAGCCAAAGAACATCTGGATCAGGTTGTCAGAGGTGACAAGCATCAGCATCGCGAAGGTAAAGAACGACAGGTATGCAAAGAAGCGGGCCTTGTAGTGCTCGCCCTCTTGGAAATTCTCGTCGTGGGCCATGTAGCCAAAGGAATAAAGGTGGACCAACGCAGAAACAGTGTTGATCACGATCAGCATTGTCGCAGTAAGGCGATCCATGCGGATCGACCAATCGGAAGACAGGCTGCCAGATTCGATCCAGCGCATAATCACGATTGATTCTGTTGTTCCGTCAAATGTCAGGAAGACGATCCACGACAAAAACGCTGCAAGGAACAGCAAACCAGTGGTCAGCCACTGTGCAGCCGTTTCACCAATGATCTTCCAGCCAAAGCCCGCGATGAGGGCACCCACAAGGGGGGCGAAGAGGATAATGATTTCCATATTATTAACCCTTCATCACATTCACGTCTTCGACGTCGATTGTGCCGCGGTTGCGGAAAAAACAGACAAGAATGGCAAGACCGATGGCAGCCTCAGCTGCGGCGACTGTTAGGACGAACAGTGTAAACACCTGCCCCGTTAAATCACCAAGATAACTTGAGAACGCGACAAGATTGATGTTCACTGCAAGAAGCATCAATTCAATGCTCATCAACAGAATGATCACGTTCTTACGGTTCAAGAAAAGCCCAAAAATCCCAATCACAAACAGGGCTGCTGCCACCGCGAGATAATGTTCAAGTCCGATCATGCTTTATATCCTCTTCGGAGTGGCGATCTCCGGTTTTGCAACCGCGGTGCGGCGCAGTATTTTCAAGAGAAGTCATAGTCAGTTTGGGGGTGGAGGTTCAAGCCCTTGGGTCCGTCAAACTACCAAAGTGGGCGCTCTATAAACGCTTTAATTCACGTATGGTCTAAAAATCAGGATACGCGCCGCCAGAATTATTAGATTGTGAAATTATCAATGTGTCTGGCGAAGCAACTCAGGCGGTCATGCCACTAAAGGTGTGTCATCCAGGAAATTGGCCACAAACATTCTTCCGCTAGGCAAACTTTGGTAAGTTATTAGGCAAATTCGCCCCAAGAAAACTGCGTTCTGGAACGATCTGGTTCGTTCGAATCAACCCAACAAACTTCGCCGAAAAGCGACTTTGAGAACATAGTAGCTGTCTCAAAATGTATGGGTTCAGACTGCTGCTTTGACACTATTTGCAAAACATCGTGGAAGTCGTTTTAAAGTGGGCGAAGGCGGAAACACTGGCATAAAGAAAGCCAATTCTAGATGTCTGTGACCGAACGCGACCCTTCTGAATTCACTGCTGCACACCGCAACAGCGCACGTCAAAAAGGTATCGTCCAGTCACAAGGTAAAATCTAAAGAATTAGTTACCGCAGGCGTGGCCAGCAATTTTGTCTTCAGCGGACCCACGGATAATTTCGTGCATTGTTGGTTCACCAGTCGGGTTGTCGTCCAACGACGCGAGGGTCTCGCCAGTCGCAACAAGACCAGCGCGATAAGGATCACAGCTCACATTGTGCTCAGCATACGTGCTTGCACCACCCTCTTCGCGGCGCGTTGTGACCTCTTTGTTGCCGTTTGCAGCATCTTCAAGGCTGATCACATTGTAAGTTACACCAGCTTCGCTATCAACAGTCAGCGTTTGGGCGCTAGCTGCGGTCGCACAAACTGCAAATGTGGCGGCAATAAGTACATTTTTCATCGTTATAGTCCTTGTCCAGGTTTCACGTCTTTCAATTCCATCGCCTTGGCAGGGTCGCGATACATTTGCGCCAAGACGTCTTGCCGTTTGATATCAACACGGTGACGCAGGGTCAGGACAATTGCCCCGATCATGGCCACGAGCAAAATCAAACCCGCTAGCTGAAATAACATGAAATACTTGTCATAAATAAGGAGACCGAGTGCCGCCGTGTTCTCAACGTCACCAATTGGTGCTTCTGCACGGGCCTGAACCCCGTCTGAGAACTCCCAAACGCCAAATGCAAGCGCCAGCTGCATAACCAAAACAAGACCAATCAACATCGCGAGTGGCAAGTATCTGGTCATCTCAGCCTTTAATTCAGCAAAGTCGACGTCAAGCATCATAACAACGAACAAGAACAAGACTGCAACCGCACCGACGTAGACGATGATCAGCAACATTGCCACGAATTCTGCCCCAAGCATGACAAAAAGTCCCGCTGAGGAAAGAAATGCAAGGATCAGCCACAAGACAGAGTGGACCGGGTTCCGGCTGATCACAGTCATAAGGCCGCCCATAACGGCGGAAATGGCAAAGAGGTAAAAAGTAAACGCGAGAACTGTCATGCGCTTTGATCCTTGTCTGAAACGCCATCTAAGACAGCGGTGGCCAATTCCATGGCCTTTGTCATTGCAGGTACACCGCCAAACATCGCGGCTTGGGCGATTGTTTCTGCGATTTCCTGCTTGGTCGCCCCGGCCTCAACGGCGTGGCGCACAGTCAATTTAATTTGTTGCTCTGCTAAGGCCCCGGCGATGGTGAGACCATGCAGCGTGAGAAGCAATTTAGTTTTCGCGTCAAGACTGTCAGGATTGGCCCCATTACCCATAAACATTTCCATCATGTCTTTCGGCATGGTCGGAAACATATCCTCAAACCCTTTGGGCACAAATGATTCCAGATCAGGGTTGATCTGTTTGGCCCAGTCTTGGCCCATCTTCATCATCGCTGCAAAAGGGTTTTCATCGGTCATCTGTAGGGCGCATCCATTTCCAAGTTCCGTGCGATCTCTGCTTCCCAACGATCGCCGTTCGCGAGCAGCTTATCCTTGTCATAATACAGCTCTTCACGGGTCTCGGTCGAGAATTCAAAGTTTGGGCCTTCGACAATCGCATCGACTGGGCAGGCTTCTTGGCAGAAGCCGCAGTAGATGCATTTGGTCATATCAATATCGTAGCGCGTGGTGCGCCGCGATCCGTCGTCGCGCGGTTCAGCGTCGATGGTGATCGCTTGTGCAGGACACACGGCTTCACAAAGCTTGCAGGCGATGCAACGTTCTTCACCGTTGGCGTAGCGGCGCAAAGCGTGCTCACCCCGGAAACGCGGGGACAATGGTCCCTTCTCATGCGGATAGTTTAACGTCACCTTGGGGGCGAAGAAGTACTTAAAGCCCAGTTTGAAGCCTTGGAAAAAATCCTGAAGGAGGAAGTATTTCGCAGCGCGGGTGTAGTCAATTTGGGTCATTTGATTTTCTCCGAACCAGTCACTTCAAGTTTGCCGATAGCATCGTCAAGTTGCACCAAGAACGCAGCTTTTTCGGCACGCTGTGTTCTTTGTTCACCGAATTTAGCTGTATATTCACCAAATGTCATCTTACCATCCTCGGCTGTTTGACCAGCCAAAATGTCTGCACGCATCTGGCGCAGATTATCGAGCGACATTTTGTTAAGCTGGTTAACCATATCAACCACCAACCGCCCAGCGTGCCCAGAAACCACCAAACACTTCGAATTTTGCGAGGAACGCGACCAAGACAACCCAACCAAGGGACAACGGCAGAAAGACTTTCCAACCGATCCGCATCAGCTGGTCGTAACGGTAGCGCGGTGTGATCGCTTTCACCATGGAGAACATAAAAAAGACCATCGCCATTTTCAGGATCATCCAGAAAATTCCATCCGGCAGGAATGGCAGTGGTGACAACCAACCGCCAAAGAACAGCAATGAGATCAACGCACACATCAATACCACGGCCATCAATTCACCGATCATAAAGAGCAGGAATGGGGTGGAGGAATATTCAACCTGATAGCCAGCAACTAATTCTGATTCCGCCTCAGGAAGATCAAATGGTGGGCGGTTTGTTTCAGCGAGCGCTGAGATGAAGAACAAAAATACCATCGGGAAGTGCGGTATCCAGTACCAGCCAAGGATACCGTAACCTGTATCTTGGGCTGCAACAATATCGCCAAAGTTCATCGACCCAGTTGAAAGGATTACACCAATGATAATCAGACCCAAGGAGACTTCATAGGAAATCATCTGCGCGGCAGACCGAAGCGAGCCAAGGAATGGGTACTTTGAGTTCGATGCCCAACCACCCATAATCACACCATAAACCTCCAAGGAGGACACAGCAAAGACAAACAAAATCGCGACGTTAATCTCAGAAACGACCCAGCCATCATTGAACGGGATCACCGACCAAGCCACGACGGCCAGCACAAAAGAGATCATTGGCGCAAGAAAGAACACACCTTTGTCAGCGCCCGCGGGCACAACAATTTCCTTTACGATGTACTTTAAGAAATCCGCAAAAGATTGCAGCAACCCAAAGGGACCAACCATGTTCGGTCCCTTGCGCATCTGGACAGCAGCCCAGATCTTGCGGTCAGCATACATCAAGAAGGCCAAAGCGACCAACAATGGGATCAGAACCAACAAACATTGTCCTAAAATTACTAGGATCATGCCAAGGTTAGTATTGGTAAAAAACTCAATCATCTTCTGTCCTTACACCGTCGGAATTCTGGACACGCCGCAATTTGCAACGGTCACTTCGGCGTCAATTGTTCGGCTACCCGCAGGCAGCGCTGGCGAAATCACAAAGACTGCATCTGCAGTCCAAACACCACCCTGCTGGGCGGCGGTCGTACGCACGTGGCGCGTAAATCCATAGCCCCGGATCAGCGTGTATTGGGCGGCAGCGCAGCGGGCGTATTGATCCACGTCCGCTTGGTTGCGCGCACCAGTCATGCCCACCCGAAAGTTGACCAGATCACCATCAAGCAAGCGCGTTTCAATCCCTTGATACACAGGCGCAAAGGTGTCGCGGGACACATCGGCCCCACTTCCCGCGCAACCCGCAAGGGCCATTGCGCTTATGACGGCAGCGTATTTCACCTACTCAGCGGCCAATGGTGTGGCTGCGCGGGCTTTGGCACCCGAAGACAGTTCGGCCATCAACTGGCTGGCACGTGCGATTGGATTGGTAAGATAAAAGTCAGTCACAGCATTCACAAAATTCGCCTTACCCGGCTTCTTCACCGCAATAGGCTGCCATTCATTCGCTGCAACATCGTCAATCTTACCCAAATGCGGATGCGCTTTGATGATTGCTGTGCGCAATTGCGCCATTGAATCGTATGGCAAAGTCGCCCCAAGTTCCGCAGACAACGCCCGCAGGATCGCCCAGTTTTCTTTCGCTTCGCCCGGTGCATGTCCCGCGCGCATCGCCAATTGAGGACGGCCTTCGGTGTTCACGAAAAGCCCGTTTTCTTCGGTGTAGGCAGCGCCCGGCAGAATAACGTCAGCACGATGTGCGCCACGGTCCCCGTGCGAGCCTTGATAGACAACGAATGCACCCGCTTTGATGTCCAATTCGTCAGCACCAAGATTATAAACCACTTCTGCACCATCTAGAGCCGCATCAAGGCCACCCTCAGTCACAGCGCCAACATCCATCGCGCCGACACGGCCAGCGGCAGTGTGCAGTACGAGGAACTTAGAATTTGTTTTGGATGCAAGGTCCATCGCTTGGGACAGAACCGCTTCACCATCAGCTTCACGCAGCGCGCCCATACCAATCACGACAAGGCTGTCCATGTCCTTAACATCGGTCATGTCTTTGTCAGCCGTATCAATCAGCGCTTGGCGATCTGTACCGACATTGATCGTTTCATAGGTCAAATCAACTTGTTCACCGATCAGTCCAATATTCGCACCGCGCGACCAAGCCTTACGTAGACGCGCGTTCAGAACTGGTGCTTCAAGCTTTGGGTTGGTGCCGATCAGCTGGATCATTTCGGCGGAATCAATGTCTTCGATAGCAGCCGTACCGACATAAGCGGAGCGATTACCAATTGGCAGCTTTGCCCCATCGACACGACATTCGACGTTGCCGCCCTGCCCTTCGATCAGTTGCTTCAAAGCAAACGCTGCCTCAACAGGCACCAGATCGCCCACAAGACCGGCAACCTTTTTACCAGACATCGCAGTTGCCACGGCGGCAAGCGCCTCTGGCCAAGTCGCTTTGCGCAGCTTGCCGTTTTCACGAATATACGGCGTATCAAGACGTTGACGCTTCAGACCATCCCAAACGAAACGTGTCTTATCGGAAATCCACTCTTCGTTCACGCCATCATGATTGCGCGGGAGGAAGCGCATAACTTCACGGCCTTTGGTATCCACACGGATGTTGGAGCCAAGGGCGTCCATCACGTCAATGGATTCAGTCTTAGTCAATTCCCACGGACGGGCGGTGAACGCGTAAGGCTTTGAAACCAGCGCACCGACGGGGCAAAGATCAATGATATTGCCCTGTAAATTCGAATCTAGGGTTTCACCTAAGTAAGATGTAATCTCTGCATCTTCACCACGGCCTGTTTGGCCCATCTGATGAATGCCGGCGACTTCAGTCGTGAAACGGACACAGCGCGTGCAAGAGATGCAGCGGGTCATATGCGTTTCGACCAATGGGCCAAGATCAAGATCTTCGGTTGCGCGCTTTGGTTCACGGAAACGGCTGAAATCAACCCCGTATGCCATTGCTTGGTCTTGAAGATCGCATTCGCCGCCTTGGTCACAAATTGGGCAATCAAGCGGATGGTTGATCAGAAGGAACTCCATCACGCCTTCGCGGGCCTTTTTGACCATTGGGGAATTCGTACGCACCTGTGGGGCTTCACCGTCTTTGCCGGGGCGCAAATCACGCACCTGCATCGCACAAGACGCAGCTGGCTTTGGTGGACCACCCACGACTTCAACCAGACACATGCGGCAGTTGCCCGCAATAGTCAGACGTTCGTGGTAACAAAATCGAGGGATTTCCACGCCTGCAACTTCACAGGCTTGGATCAGGGTCATTGCCCCATCCACCTCAACTTCAGTTCCATCAATGACGACTTTTTTCAGATCAGACATATCGCGCCTTTTCGGTCCCGCTGGCAGCATCACACAATCAAAAGTGTAACCGCTTTGGATTGCGGTCTAACGGATGCCCGCGCCCTACACCAGACGTTGGGCCATCTTTTTGGAACCGAAATGTGCGGTACTTTGCCCTGACTAACGCAGAAGATAACCAATCGTTGATTCATTTATGATTTCAGCACGTCCAACAGCACAATGTGCAGCAGCATTTCCCGGCGCAGCCCCCATACTCGAAAGACGTTGCCGGGCGATGGCCTCAAGCAGGTTTTGCTCAGTTTTATCTTTGCGGAATTCATCAATTTGGGCATTGGTAAAGCCAAGACCCCTTGCATGATTGCGCAGCTGATTAAGGTAGCCTAGGCCGCGAAAAGTACGTGCAGAAATGCTACCGCATACCGCTGATATCTCATAGGCGATCCCAACAGCAATCAGCCCTTCCGTGACATATCCCACATCGCGCAAAGATTGTTGTGCACCTGCCACCCCAGTGGTCATTCCTAAGGATAATAATCCCGCAGTCGTGATTTTCATCAAAGCGTTCATAGTCAGATCCTTTGTGCACTGCACACATACTTTTGTTGAGGTACACATCGGAGGACGGGAAGTGATATTCAATATCATTATCGAAGGCGCAGCAAAATTCAGCCTGCTGATCGACTCACATACAGTTTTATGTGAAAATCATCTGTTCCACAGCAACAACGTAGTCTGGGTTTTGCACCCCATAAACGCTACAC
>JAPKCP010000008.1 GCA_028822885.1 Yoonia sp.
TTGTCAGAGGCGATGGCCGCAGTCGCTGCATTGGTGCGCAAGACACCCAACACTGGCCTGCTCACTGGCGCACTTTGCACCCAGTTTATCGACCACGGCGAACGTGCAGCTAAAGAGATGCTGCGGCGGCATGGGCTAAATGTCCCCCGAAATGTGGTTGAGACTGACGTCGAAGCGATTGCAGGCCTCACTTTTCCAGTTGTTGTTAAAGCTGACCGGATTGCACACAAGACCGAACAAAACGCGGTCATCCTCAATTTGCAAACCCCAGAGCAGGCAATACAGGCACTGGCAACGCTCCCCTCAAGCGGTGGCTTCAACTTTGTCGAAGAAATGGCCCAAGGCTGTGTTCTTGAACTGCTTGTCGCAATCACGAACGATCCGGCCCACGGCATCATGCTGACCGTGGGGGCCGGCGGCACGCTTGCTGAGCTGTGGCAGGATACACAACATATGATGCTTCCCGCCACAGCGGACCAGATCGACGCTGCATTAGGGCGGCTGCGGATTGCGCCATCGATCGACGGCTACCGTGGCAAACCCGGCGCTTATCGTCCTGCCATCATTGACCAAATCCTCAAGCTGCAAGCCTGCGTCGCAACACAGACTGACGGGTTCGTCGAGATTGAAATTAATCCCCTCATTTGCACGCAAACAGAAGCCGTCATCGCAGACGCCCTGTGGCGTCAAACATACCCGGAGTAGCCCATGACAAACCCGATTAAGACCCGCCGCGAAGGTGCCATTCTTGAGGTCACACTGGACCGCCCAAAGGCGAATGCCATTGACCTCGCGACCTCGCGCATCATGGGTCAAGTGTTTGCTGATTTTCGCGATGACCCAGATTTGCGGGTTTGCATCATCACTGGCGCTGGCGAAAAGTTCTTTTGCCCCGGCTGGGATTTGAAAGCTGCCAGCGACGGTGATGCTGTGGACGGTGATTATGGTGTGGGCGGTTTTGGTGGACTGCAGGAACTGCGCGATTTGAACAAACCAGTGATTGCTGCCGTGAATGGGATTTGCTGCGGTGGCGGGCTAGAACTTGCCTTGTCTGCAGACATCATCTTGGCTGCTGATCACGCCACCTTTGCGTTGCCAGAAATCAGGTCGGGGACCGTGGCTGATGCCGCGTCCATCAAGCTACCAAAGCGTATTCCTTATCATATCGCGATGGAACTGCTGCTGACTGGCCGTTGGTTTGACACGACTGAGGCGCTTGGCTGGGGCCTGATTAACCACACCTATCCCGGCCCTGACTTAATGGAACAAGCGTGGGACATGGCGCGCCTAATCGCATCCGGTCCGCCGCTGGTCTATGCCGCGATCAAAGAAGTCGTGCGCGATGCTGAGGATTCAAAATTCCAAGACACGATGAACCGCATCACAAAGCGTCAATTGGCAAGCATTGATGTGCTCTATTCAAGTGAGGATCAATTGGAAGGCGCAAAAGCGTTCACTGAAAAACGCGATCCAATTTGGAAGGGGCGCTAGACTGCCCGAAAGATCAACAACCGCGCTTTGTCATTGCGATGTTTGGCATCAGCGCGGTCGTCATAAATCCGAATATCTTTAAAATTCAGGTCAGTGATCCGATCTGACATGTGGTTGAGCATTGCTGCGAAGCCCGCGCTTTCGAAATGAATCGCGTTGACTGCAATCACGAACACTGCGTCCGGTAACGCGGCATCCAACAATGCCACCACACCTGAAGGCCCAACATGGCCAAGCGTGAAGGTCCCGGCACTGACAATACCGGCGTATTGCGGCCCATTCGGCAGGGGCTTGGTGATGTCGGCTTCGATCAAATGACGGTAAACGCCTTTTGTGGCGGCGACGCCAAGCATATCAGCGGATAGATCAACACCGTCGATGTCTTGCACACCAAGAGCTTGCATCTGCTCACCGACAAGTCCCGTGCCAGCACCAACATCTAGAACGGGTCCGGCACCACCAGCGGCAACAAAAGCCAATGCCACCTCGCGCGGGATTTGATAGCCTTGGTTCACACTAAAGCCGATGTCATAACTATCCGCCCAATCGCGGTAGAGGTCTTTCACCGCCTGCGGCGATTTTAACGCATAGGCGTCTTTGAGGTTTGGGACTTTACTCATCTTGGAAATGTTAGCATGGCCTTGCGCATCTGTCTTGTCTGTATCACGACAGGACCATGACACAGACTTTGCTTTCCTTCGGACATGGATATTCGGCCCAAGCACTTGGGCGGCTTTTGCTACCCCGTGATTGGCGTGTGATCGGCACAACCCGGTCAGAAGATAAGGCCGTCGCGTTTATGAATGCTGGGGTTGAACCTCGCATTTGGCCGGGCGCTGATATGATCCCCGCCTTAGATGCTGCGACCCATCTGTTGATTTCAGCGGCACCGGGTGATGATGGCGATCCAATTCTGGCTGCGTTTCATGATGAAATCGCCAAACGTGCTGATCAATTTGCATGGGTTGGGTATTTGTCGACAACAGGCGTTTACGGTGACCATCAAGGCGAATGGGTAGACGAAACAGCCCCTCTGACCCCAACGACAAAACGCGGTATCGCGCGGGTAAAGGCGGAAGCGGCTTGGTCTGAGATCGAAGGCCTGCCCCTACATATTTTCCGCCTCGCAGGGATTTATGGTCCCGGACGTGGCCCATTTGCGAAGGTGCGTAACGGCACAGCCCGTCGCATCATCAAACCTGACCAAGTGTTCAGCCGAACGCATGTTGCTGACATTGCACGGATATTGGATGCGTCGATCCGCCAACCAAATCCGGGTGCCGCCTATAACGTCTGCGACAATGACCCCGCCCCGCCCGAAGATGTGATCGCGTATGCCGCTGAGCTTCTGGGCATGCCGGTTCCGCCTGCCGAAAATTTTGCGACCGCTGATATGACGCCAATGGCCCGTAGTTTTTATGCAGAAAGCAAAAAAGTACGGAACGATCGTATCAAGGACGAGTTGGGCGTGGAGCTGCTTTATCCTGACTACCATGCTGGCCTAAAGGCACTGTTTGCAGCGGAAATGTCCGGCGGATAAGCCAAGCAGCACCTGCGAAGACAAGCAGCAAAACCAAGCCAATCGCAAAGTTCGATCCGTAGAATACCGCACGGCCTGATGGCTCAAGATTATTCAAAAACGGATAGGGCAAACCTGTCGTAACCGTCCCAATGGGCGAGGCATTCATTGGCCCAACAACCAATTCCGCCCACGCAACATAGGCTGCAATAACACCAAACAGCCACGCCATTGCAGGCAACAACTTGCGATAACTGCGATGCACAAAGATCGCATCAATAATCTGAAGGGCTGGACCAAGACCATGCAGGTACATTTCCAGATAGAACTGCCCCAACTCACCATCACTCGTCACCGACGTTGGATCAGCAAAAAAGAGCCGCCAATACAAAAACACGACCATGGCATTGATCACAGCCGTCATGCCGACGAACCCGTCCCAACGCCGTGTGCTGCGCCCTTCCTCCAAAGCCATCATCCGACTCGCTGCGAAGAATGAGAAGAACAACGCCCAAATCGTCAAAAACCGAAAGGGACCACCAAAGTTGCCGAAGTCGCTGAAAAACAACGTGCGTAAGCAGTAAAACGCTGCCAGCAGGAACACGATCCACCTGAAAATGCGTTGTTTGTTCACCATATCTTCGTCTCCCCTTACCAATACTCAATCGTGGCGCAATCCATAGGTCCAGCAGAATATAACGTCACTTGATCTCGCTTGAGATTCAGTCGCTTGCAACCCATATGTCACCCAACAAGAACAAAGGTCCGTCGCATGCCATTTCGTCAACAAATATCTGATTATTTGGATCGACCCATTGTGGGACAGACAATCATTGCTGTGATCTTACTCAACGCTGTGGTCCTTGGGCTTGAAACATCAACCGTAGCGATGGCAGTGGCAGGTGGTCTTATTCGAAGTTTGGACACGATCTGCCTTGCGATTTTTACAGCAGAAATTGCCGTTAAGCTGTTCGCAAACGGGTTCAAGTTCTTCCGCAACGGCTGGAACCTATTCGATTTTGTAATCGTAGGTTTGTCACTGGTGCCCGGAGCGCAAGGCATGTCCGTCTTGCGCGCTTTGCGTATTCTGCGGGTATTGCGGGTGCTTTCGGTGGCACCTTCATTGCGCCGTGTGGTTGAAGGGTTTGTGACGGCCCTTCCCGGTATGGGGTCTGTCTTTTTGCTGATGGGCATCATCTTTTACATCGGTTCTGTCATGGCAACGACGTTTTTTGGCGCCGCTTTTCCTTATTGGTTTGGTAATCTTGCGCTGTCTGCCTACACTCTGTTCCAGATCATGACACTAGAAAGCTGGTCCATGGGGATCGTGCGCCCTGTGATGGAGATTTACCCAGCCGCATGGGCGTTCTTCGTGCCGTTCATTCTGATGACGACATTTGCGGTCGTGAACCTACTTGTCGGCCTGATCGTGAATTCCATGCAAGATGCACATGCGGAAGAAGGCAATGCCGCGACAGATGCTTATCGGGATGATGTATTAGCGAAATTAGTCGCAATAGAAAAGCGGCTCGATCGACGTGATCTTTAGAGCCTTGTGACCTAAAATATCACGCCGTTTTAGAACCGATGCTTGTAATACCCAAAACTTCAAGCACCTTTGCTTCAATATCCTCAGCGTTCAGTCCCGCCACATCATACATTTCGCGCGGGCCTGCTTGGTCGATAAATATGTCCGGGAGCACCATAGATCTAAACTTCAGACCGTGATCAAACACGCCCTCATCTGCCAACAATTGTGCCACATGGGACCCAAAGCCACCAACAGCACCCTCTTCAACAGTGATCAGCCCATCGTGTTCTTCAGCTAATTTCAGGATCATGTCCCGGTCAAGAGGTTTTGCAAAACGTGCATCCGCGATCGTGGGCGTGATACCCTTTGCGGCAAGTGCCTCACAGGCTGCCTCAACCTCTTGCAAGCGGGTTCCAAAAGACAGAATCGCGACTTTTGATCCTTCTCGGATCATGCGGCCTTTGCCGATTTCCAAGACCTCTGGGTTCGCAGGCATCTCTACCCCAACCCCTTCGCCACGTGGAAAACGGAATGCGATGGGGCCATCATCGTGAGCTGCCGCAGTGGCGACCATGCGCACAAGTTCAGCCTCGTCAGCAGCAGCCATCACAACAAAACCGGGCAAGTTCGCAAGATATGCGATATCAAACGCACCTGCATGCGTGGCACCGTCAGCACCAACCAGACCTGCACGGTCAATCGCAAAGCGAACTGGCAAACGCTGTATCGCAACATCGTGCACAACCTGATCGTAACCACGTTGTAAGAATGTTGAGTAAAGCGCGCAGAACGGTTTCATTCCACCGGCTGCTAGTCCCGCAGCAAATGTCACCGCGTGCTGTTCGGCAATACCCACATCAAAACAGCGGCTTGCATAGCGTTCCATGAACTTATTCAGGCCGGTACCATCCGGCATCGCCGCTGTCACAGCACAAATCTTACTGTCCATTGCCGCGTGTTTCAGCAGGCTTTCTGCGAAAACCGATGTGTAAGACGGCGCGTTAGACGGCGCTTTCTTTTGCTCACCAGTCACGACGTTGAACTTACCCGTAGCGTGCCCTTTGTCGTGGGCAGCCTCAGCTGGGGCAAATCCCTTGCCCTTTTTTGTAATCGCGTGGATCAAAACGGGCCCGGTCGCGCGGTCCTTTACTGTGCGCAACACGGCAAGCAGCTGATCCATATCGTGTCCATCAATTGGCCCAACATAGGAAAACCCAAGCTGTTCAAACAGCGTTCCGCCAACAGTCATATGCTTGACCATATCTTTGGCGCGCTTGGCCCCTTCGCGGAATGGTTCCGGTAAGAAAGAAACCGCCCCTTTCGCAGCAGCTTTCAGTTCCTGAAACGGCTCACCTGCATAAAGTTGCGACAAATAGGACGACATTGCCCCCACTGGCGGGGCAATCGACATGTCATTATCGTTTAAGATCACAATCAGGCGCTTCTTCAAATGGCCCGCGTTGTTCATCGCTTCATAGGCCATGCCTGCCGACATCGCCCCATCACCGATCACAGCGATCGCATCACCGCCTTCGCAACCCAAATCTCGGGCAACTGAGAAACCAAGTGCGGCGGAAATCGACGTGCTCGAATGGGCCGCGCCAAAGCAGTCATATTCGCTTTCTGACCGTTTGGTGAAGCCCGACAACCCACCATCCATCCGCAAGGTGCGGATACGGTCGCGACGACCTGTAAGAATCTTATGGGGATAGCACTGGTGGGACACGTCCCAAATGATCTTGTCTTTGGGTGCGTCAAACACAGCGTGCAATGCGACCGTCAGCTCGACCACGCCAAGCCCGGCACCAAGATGACCGCCAGTGACTGACACGGCGGAGATCGTCTCAGCCCGCACATCGTCAGCTAATTGCCGCAACTGTGTGTCCGACAAGACCTTCATATCCGCAGGGATATTGACTTGATCAAGGATTGGGGTGCGTGGACGGTCAGCCATATTTTCGGCTCCTACTTATCGCGTGTAATCACATAGCGGGCAGCATCCCGCAGCGTTTCCGCATCATTCCCGTAAGGTGATAGCGCATCACAGGCCTCTTCGACCAGAGCAGACGCCCGGCGTTTTGCCGCATCTAACCCAAGAAGCGACACAAAAGTTGCTTTGCCAGCATTTACGTCTTTACCAACGGCTTTTCCGACGGTTGCAGCGTCGCCCTCAACATCAAGAATGTCGTCAGCGATTTGAAAGGCGAGGCCCAGCGCATCACCGTAAGTCTTGAGAGGCACGGTATTGGCACCCGCCATTCGCGGACCAGCCATGGCGGACCATGTCATCAACGCCCCGGTTTTCCCAGCCTGCAAAGTCATGATTTCCTGTAGAGTCAGCGGCGTCGCAGCCGTCTCAGCCGAAATGTCCAACGCTTGCCCACCGACCATGCCACGAACACCAGAGGCTATAGCAAGAGATGTCATCAGATCGACACGCGCAGTTGCCGATATCGTTGCATTGCCAATCAAATCAAAAGCAAGCGATTGCAATGCATCCCCTGCCAAAATAGCTGTCGCCTCATCCCATTTGATGTGAACAGTCGGCTGCCCACGACGCACTGCATCATCGTCCATACAAGGCATGTCGTCATGGATAAGGGAATAACTGTGCATACATTCAATGGCTGCAGCAATCGGTGTCGCATCAGGCACGCCGTGCAATCGAGCGCTTTCCAGAACAAGGAAACCACGCAGGCATTTTCCACCAACAACAGCATACCGCATTGCATCAGCAACGGGCAGGTCAACGTCTGTCAAAGCCGTCTCAACGACGTCAGCAACACTCTTCCGTGCATTTTGCAAGGCCGTGTTAAGCATCTAGCGGAACAGTCCCGTTGGGCTGGCCACCCTCGCCAAGAGTGATCTTCGCGACCTTCTCTTCGGCCTCTTTCAGCTTAGCTTCACAGCGGGCCTTCAACGCAGCCCCACGTTCGTACAAGGCAATCGACTGGTCCAGCGCGACATCACCACGTTCTAGCTGACCAACAACGGTTTCCAGCTCTTTCATCGCGTCTTCAAAACTCATCTGATCAACAGCGTCCGTCATCTGCTTGCTTCCTCTAAAACACCGACATGGGCGGCGGCACTGGCACCAAGGGCTTCCAGATCATATCCACCTTCAAGGGCCGATACCACGCGACCATTACAATGCAAATCCGCAAGGTCGCAAATCCGCCGGGTGATCCATGCAAAGTCGCTCGTTTCCAGCATCATCCCGGCCAATGGGTCAGCCTTATGCGCATCAAAGCCTGCAGAAATCATGATCAGTTCCGGCGCAAACGCATCCACACGCGGCAGCACAATACGCTCCATCACATCGCGAAACGCCTTTGACCCGGTACCATCAGGCAAAGGAACATTCAGCACATTCCCAACCCCAGTTTCATCCGCAGCCCCAGTTCCCGGATATAGTGGCGACTGATGCGTGGAACAAAACAAAATCCGGGCATCGTCTTCAACCAAATTCTGCGTGCCATTGCCGTGGTGGACATCGAAATCTACAATCGCGACGCGCTGCAAGCCATGATGCTCTAAGGCATGTTTTGCCCCAATTGCAACGCTCCCAAAGAAACAAAATCCCATGGCAGTTTCACGTTCAGCATGATGTCCCGGGGGGCGCACCGCAGCAAACGCATTGCCAACTTCACCAGCCAAAACCATATCAACCGCGCGGACGACACCACCCGCAGCGCGATATGCTGCGGCCAGTGATCCCACTGACATATGCGTATCGGCATCCAATGACCGCCATCCTGACGCAGGCGCAGCATTCTTCACAGCATCGACATGTGCCTTTGGATGCGCCCGTAAGATGTCGTCATCAGCTGCCAAAGGAGCAGAAACGCGCTGCAAGTCCATCCCTTCCAATGCGCCTAGGACAGCGTCCAAACGCGCAACCTGCTCAGGATGCCCCGGCGGAGTCACATGCTTCAAACAATCGTCATGGGAAATTAACGCAGTTACCATGTGCTCTCACTTATTTTGACCAAAAACATCACCCCCACGGGGTCCTATATGTCGACACTATGCCACGATGATTGCGGACAAAACCAGTTAGTCTACCACACCCAATTCACTGTAATGCGGCGCAGCCGCACATCGAGATCAGGCTGAATCAGGGGCAAGCATATATCCTGCACCGCGCACAGTCTGTAAATACCGCGGCTGCTTCGGATCTTCTTCAATTTTGCGACGCAAACGGGTGATTTGAACATCCACAGCTCGTTCTTGGGTTTGTCCACCTGAACGGCTCAATTCCTCAACCAGCTTGGCCCGCGTCACGGCCTCTCCTGGCACTCCAGAAAATATCCGCATCAGTTGGCTTTCGGTAGAGGTCAAACGGACCAATGCCTCACCGCGCCACATCTCACCACGTTCAATATCGTAGCGCACAGGTCCAAGGGTTAGAACTTTTGGAGCAACAACAGCGGGTTCCGCCGCTGGCACGCGCCGTAAAATCGCATTGATCCGCAGCAATAACTCTTTTGGCTCAAAGGGCTTCGCAAGGTAGTCATCCGCACCAGCCTCAAGCCCTGTAATCCGATCGTCGGTTTCACTCTTTGCTGTCAGCAGCAAGATCGGCGTTGTCATCTTAGATCGTAGATCACGGCACAAGGACAGGCCATCTTCGCCCGGCATCATCACGTCCAATACGATAAGATCGAACTCCAAGCCGCTCAATATCCGGCGTGCATGTGCCGCGTCCCGTGCACTGCTGACGAGAAAGCCGTTGCGGATCAGGAATTTTTGCAAAAGGCCACGAATACGCTCGTCGTCGTCAACAATCAGCAGATGTGCATCGTCGGCATTCATTCTATTCTGTCCTTCAGCGTATCATAGTGTCGGCGCATTTCTTGATCCATCATCGCCTCCAAAACCTGCCGAAAGCCCGCGACCGCGCTTGGGCCAGCCGCACGGTAAGCCGCCCGCATGCGGTCTCGTTGGGCATCCGATAACGCACGTTCCAACGTCGTGCCCGTCTCGGTCAAATACAAATGACGTTCGCGCTTGTCTTTCTTCCCGACTGTGTTCAGCACCAGTCCATCTTCCACAAGTGTCCGCAGCACACGATTAAGCGATTGCTTGGTCACGCCAAGGATGGCGATGAGATTATTAACCGTCGTACCGGGACTACGATGAATAAAGTGAACAGCCCGGTGATGCGCCCGTCCATACCCGCGTTCTGACAAAATTCTATCGGGGTCTGCTGTAAACCCACGGTAGGCGAAAAACATCGCCTCTGTCCCTTTCCGGAGCTGCTCATCTGTTAAAAACAGCAACGTTTGCCCAGTTGTTGATTGGCCGCTTTGCGTCATGGCATTCCCCAATTCTCCAAATTCAGAATACGTCAGCTTTGTTGACATTCCAAGACTCACCTGTTAGCGATTTTGAGAAAATGCGCAACTTTAAGTCCAATTCGGACCTATTTGCGCAATAAGTGCAAAACGGGAGGCCGCTATGGCAAATGCATATGATGATCGCGACGGCAAAATCTGGATGGACGGAAAGCTGGTGGACTGGCGTGACGCCAACGTCCACATTCTAACCCACGCCATGCATTACGCCTCTTCCGTGTTTGAAGGTGAGCGATGCTATTCTGGCAAAATCTTCAAGTCCCGCGAACATTCACAGCGCTTGATTAACTCTGGTAAGCTGATCGATTTCGACATTCCTTACACCGTTGACGAAATCGAAGCCGCGAAAACCTCTGCACTTGAGGCAAATGGCCTGACAGACGCTTACGTTCGCGCTGTTGCATGGCGCGGTGCTGGCCAAGACATGGGTGTCGCATCTTCACGAAACCCAGTTCACATGGCTGTCGCCGTTTGGGAGTGGGGCAATTACTATG
Source organism: Yoonia sp. (assembly GCA_028822885.1). Lineage (GTDB taxonomy): Bacteria > Pseudomonadota > Alphaproteobacteria > Rhodobacterales > Rhodobacteraceae > Yoonia. The sequence continues at coordinate 10,393 of JAPKCP010000008.1, forward strand.
GTGATGCCAAAATGAAGGGTGCCAAGCTCGACATTGCCAAATGGAAACGCCCATCCCCCGAGACAGCCCCTTCGCAAGCCAAAGCTGCTGGCCTTTATATGATCGCAACAATGTCAAAGCACGCGGCGGAAGCCAAAGGCTGTTCTGACGCGATGATGTTCGATTACCGCGGCTATGTGGCCGAGGCGACGGGTGCTAACATTTTCTTTGTCAAAGATGGAGAAGTGCACACTCCACTCGCAGATGCGTTCCTAAACGGACTGACCCGCCAGACCGTAATCGGTATGCTGCGCGACAAAGGCATTACCGTCCACGAACGGATCATTATGCCCAACGAAGTTGAAGGTTTCCAGCAATGCTGGCTTACTGGCACCGCTGCTGAAGTCACACCAGTCGGGCAAATTGGCGATTACAACTTCGAAGTTGGGGCATTGACGCGTGAAATTTCCGAAGACTACGAAAAACTCGTGCGCGCATAGTTAGCCGCATAAAATGATGAGGGGCAGGAATACCCCTCATTTTCCGCCAATCTGCCCCATTGCCTTGCGCTGTTGTGCCCGTTGTAACCCAAGGGTCCGTTCTCTCAAAATGATCAGCACGCCTGCGCTTATTACAATCGCCGCCCCAATCAGCATCGTGCCCGTCGGAACCTCGTCAAACACAAAGTACCCGATCGTCAGTGCCAATATCATCGACGTGTAGTCGAACGGCGCGACAAGAGATGCATCTGCAAATCGGTAACTTGAGGTCAGGAAGATCTGGCCAATCCCCCCAAACAACCCTGCACAAATCAGCAATGCACCTGCCGACCAGCCCGGCCATTCCCAGCCCCATGGGATGGTTAGCAACGACAGCAAACTCGACGTGACTGTGAACCAGAACACAATGGCCGCTGTTCCTTCGGTTGCAACCAATTTGCGCACAAAAACCTGCGCTAAGGCTGCAAGCACAGCCCCCATAAAGACGACAGTAGCCCCCAATGTTTCAGAAGCACCCAAGGCCACAGACATGCGCGGCGAGAGCACGATCAACACGCCAACCATGCCCAGCGCAACAGTCGACAATCGAAACAGCCCGACTTTTTCATCTAAAAACATTGCTGCGAAAACGACCACAAACAAAGGTGCGGCGTAGCCAATCGCTGTGACCTCTGGCAGGGGCAATAGTCCCAATCCAGTAAAGCCAAGCCCCATCGCAGACGTCCCGATCAAGCCCCGCCAAAAGTGACCCAGCGGATTGTTCGTTTTCCACCCACTCCGCAATTCACGGCGCATCGCGAGCCAGCCAAGAATGATCGGCAACGCAAAGAATGACCGAAAGAAAACCGCTTGGCCCGGCGGTACGGCGTCGGCCGTCGCCTTTACAAGACTGGCCATGCACATGAACATGCAGACCGAAACGATTTTGAGTGCGATACCGTGGATAGGTTGCATAAACGGCCCCTTTTAAGGGGCACATTATGCCTCAGCCCGTCGGACGCAAGGCGGCAATCGCCTCCGCGTAGGTCGCCCCAACAATAACAGAAACGCCCGCGTTGCGGATCATGTCCACATACCGCATGTCACTCGTATTTACGCCCTTTCCTTCAGGGCACCCATCCGTGACTTCTAATCGTGGATCCTAGTTCATGGACCCGCCGCATCTTCAAGCCGAAGTGGTGACACAAACCTAGTTTTTTGACCCAAGCGCCCTAACAAAAGGGCACCGCCGAAAACACCAATCGACGCGTTGGAAGGTGGTTATCACGCGAGCTTGGTCCATCGACAATTACACCAGATCATTTAGATATGATTTGCTGTCGTCTGAACGCCACATCCCGCAAATGTTTGGATTAGCAAACGCCTGTTGAAGTCTTCAACTAAAAGCTCTTGGATCAGGCCGCATGAAACCTCAAACTGCACTCGACTCAAAGGCTGCGGCTCAAGTAACTCTCACAACACTCATCAATTTGGGACGACTTCCAATATCGCACCGTCAGTATCGTCGATTAACACGAAGATACGCCCATCTTCCGTCACTTCGACATCGCGGACCCTGCCAACATCCGTCAAAAGTCGTTCCTCACCCACAACGCGATCCCCATCCATCTTAAGCCGAACAAGCGCACCGGGGTTCAACGAGCCGATCAACAAATCACCTTGCCAGTCCGTGTAAGGACCATCGTAAAACGCCATTCCACCCGGCGCAATAACGGGGTCCCAATAATAGATTGGCTGTTCTGTCCCTGCTAGCACCGCGACCCCTTCACTCACGTCACTGCCGCGATAATTCATCCCGTAGGACACCAGCGGCCAGCCATAGTTTCCACCAGCAATCGGTTTGTTCAACTCATCCCCGCCACGTGGTCCGTGTTCAATCGTGTAAAGCGATCCATCCGGGCCGATTGCAGCACCTTGCATGTTGCGGTGGCCATAGGACCAAACAGCATTATCACCAAGCTGGTTCACAAACGGGTTCGACGACGGCACGCCGCCAGTATCCATCACACGAATGACCTTGCCGTGCGTTGTGGTGATATCTTGCACAAAAGTGCCGTCATCCCCGGCGCCACGATCACCCGTCGTGATCCAAACGCTGCCGTCATTCATCGGGATAACACGGCTACCAAAATGCTGGCCCGCCTCAGAGGGATTCGACTGCACAAAAATATCACGAACGTCTGTCAGAACACCATCCGTGCCCAAAACCCCGCGTGCAGCAGCCGTCACGGCCCCTCCAGACACCGGCTTCGCGTATGTCCAAAACAACACACGATCAGTAACAAAGTTGGGGGAGGCAGCGACATCAAGCATCCCACCTTGCCCGTCATCAGATACCGACGGGTGGCCTTTGATGGGATCAGTCACACTACCGTCAGTATTGATAATCCGAATCCGACCGGGGCGTTCAGTGACGACAAATTGACCCCCGGGAAGGGCCGCGATCCCCCAAGGGCGCTCAAGCCCGCTGGCAAATGTCGTGACCTCTACTGTCGTCTGAGCCAAACTTGGCGCACGCGTTTGGTTTTCAAACGCTGGTGCAAAAGATGCATTGGCGGGGCCTTGATCAACTTCAGCAAAGGTCAGTGTTGGGATAATGGCAAAAAGGGCAACAAAGCGCATGGTGGATATCCTCAATTGGTAGTCACCACTCAACTTAAGGCAGCAGATATAAAAGCCAAATCAAGTTCCCGTATCCAAGCGGTCAACTGCCCAAGTGGCAGCATCCGCAACCGCTAGATCAGGATCAGTTGTCAAAGATTTAGCCACACCAACCAACTTAGGATCAGCAGAGTTCCCAATTGCATAAAGCACGTTCCGCACAAATCGGTCCCGGCCAATCCGCTTGATCGGCGATCCTGAAAACCGCGCGCGAAATGCGGCATCATCCAAGGTGGCCAGTTCGGCCAAGGGCGGGGCCATCAGATCAGCGCGCGGATCGTATTTGGCATCGCGCCCGTCTTGGGCAAATTTATTCCACGGACAGACAGCCAAACAATCATCACAGCCATAGATCCGGTTACCCATGAGTGACCTCAACTCAAGATCAACCGGTCCTTTGTGTTCGATCGTCAGGTAAGAAATACAGCGCCGCGCATCAAGGCGGTAAGGCGCTGGAAATGCGTTTGTCGGGCAAATATCAAGGCAGGCCGTGCAAGAGCCACAATGGCTTTTCTCCTGCTCATTACTCTCAAACTCAACAGTCGTAAAAATCGCCCCTAGGAAAAACCAAGATCCCAAATCGCGACCCAAAAGATTAGTGTGCTTGCCCTGCCAACCCAATCCAGCAGCCTGCGCCAGCGGTTTTTCCATCACGGGCGCCGTGTCGACAAAAACCTTAATCTCAGCGCCAGGAGCCTTTTCAATCAGCCAGCGCCCGACCCGCTTAAGCCGCTTTTTCACAACATCGTGGTAGTCACGCCCTTGGGCATAAACCGAAATTGCGGCGCGGTCCGGGTGGTTCAAAACGGCCAGTGGATCATGGTCAGGCGTATAGGGTTCGGCCAACATGATCACCGACTTCGCCTCTGGCCACAATGCCGCTGCACTTCCGCGCCACTGCATTCGTTCAGCCATCCACGCCATCTGACCGTGCATCCCAGCGTCCACGAAGGCGGCCAACCGCTCCGCAGTTTCAGGCGTCGCATCTGGCCTACAAATCCCAACTTTGGCAAAACCAGCCTCTTGGGCGAACGCTACAAGGTCTTCGCGCAGTGCCATAAGTCTTTGGTTCTCTCTATATCCCGGGGGTTTGGGGGCTGGCCCCCAAGTAAGCTTTCTTTAAAAATCAAGGTCAGCATAATGGCGGGGCTGCGGAAACCCCGAGACTTGATCAGCTAACAACGTCCGAAAAGCAGGACGCGACTTAATCTTGGCATACCAATCCTTCACGACCTCAGAGCGGTTCCAATCCACATCCGAGATATAGTCCAAGCACGACAATTGCGCTGCCGCTGCAAAATCTGCTAACGACATCTCATTGCCAGCCAACCAGCGGCGTTGTTCCAAAATATGGGCCATGTAATCGAGGTGATACCGGATCGCCCTTGATCCAGACTTTACATTACCGCTGTCGGGATAACCCGTCCCCATGATCTTACGAAACACGCGTTCGCCAACCAGCATCGACGTCACTTCTTTGTAAAACTTGTCGTCAAACCACGCAACAAGACGGCGCACCTCGTACCGGCTCTCTGCCCCCTTGGGTAGCAACGCAGGTGTTGGGTAGGCCTCTTCGAGATATTCACAAATTGCACCGCTGTCAGCCATTGTGCGGTTCCCAAGCCTCAAGATTGGCACCTTGCCAGCAGGGTTGCGGCGCAAAAAATCACTGCCTTGCTCCCAATAGCGTTCCTCGACCAATTCGACTTCAATCTTTTTCTCAGCAAGGCTGAGACGCACTTTGCGTGAAAAAGGAGATAGCGGGTAATGGTAAAGACGATTCATCGCGGGACCCTTAAACTGCGGCGTTAATCTTCAATGCCGCAAGCACGCGGCTGTTTCAATGGTACAGTCTATTCACCATTAAAACAGGCAGCTCTTCCATCAACACGGATCGTCGCCGCACCGTCAAGGATCGCCGCTGAGCGGCTTCGCGTCGCATTGGACGGGCGCGATGCAGATCGGGTTTTTGGTGAGGGCAAAATCGCAGCTAACCGGGCAGCCTGAACTGCCGAAAGATTAGCGGCATCAACCCCAAAATAGTGGCGCGCAGCGGCCTGTACTCCAAAAACGCCCTCATCAAACTCTGCAACGTTGAGGTATAGTTCGAGAATGCGGGTTTTTGTCCAGATGATCTCAGTTAACGGGGTCCACAGGGCTTCGGCGGCTTTCCGCGCCCACGACCGACCGTGCCAAAGGAAAACGTTCTTAACGACTTGTTGGGAAATCGTCGATGCGCCGCCATTACCGCCCCGTTCAATCCGATCACGAATCGCGTTCACGTCAAGCCCCCAATGCAGACAAAAGTTCGCATCTTCTGCAGCCACTGCAGACCGCGCCATGACAGGCGCGATATTTTCCATTGCGACAAACTCATACGCAACACCGCCCACACGCCCACTTTCGCTATACATATAGGGGGTCGTTGGCGGATTAACGATCGCGTAGAGGATTGTCGCACCAACAATCAGCCCCAAGCCACCCAGCACAATACGCCAAAACCACGTACGCAGTCGTTGGATCAGCGTCGTACCCGGCATTGGCTTCTTTAAACCCTTGCGCGGTTTCGCTTTGGTTTTGCGGGTTGTTATAGCCATAAGCTCTTAAGTCATATCCCATCGCTTGTGGTCAAGACTGGCGTCCTAAATTCGCACACCTCTGATCAAGATAACAAGTGAAACCGTCACGCTGCACGTTTGACAAGGCCCTGCAATTACATTGCAGGGCCTTGTCACTTTGTCAGTATTTAGAAAGTACTATTCCGCAGGAATAGATAGCTCTTCCACACTCAGCGGATGCTTTAAATGAACAAGCATTTCTTTCGGGCAAACTTGCACAAAGTGCAGTTTCTCTGTCTCCCAATGTTGCAAAATACTAGCTGCTTTTCGGCTGTCCGTTTCAGCCAGATGCCGCTCAATGAGCCCCTTGAGCTGTGCTTCCCAAGCGTCGACGGTGACAGGGCAGGTCACTAGCGTTTCCATGTTCATGAGACTATTGGCCGTTCCATCCGGATCATACAGATAGGCCATACCACCCGTCATACCCGCACCAAAGTTAGCCCCAATTGACCCAAGGATCACGGCAACACCACCGGTTGTATATTCACAGCCGTTAGTCCCACATCCTTCGATCACAACATGAGCACCAGAGTTTCGCACTGCAAAACGTTCACCCGCGCGGCCAGCCGCAAACAGGAACCCTGCGGTTGCACCGTAAAGCACAGTGTTTCCGATGATCGTATTCTCAGCCGCCACAAGCGGAGAGGCCATCGGCGGACGTATCACAATCATCCCACCCGACAGGCCCTTACCAACATAGTCGTTCGCATCACCAGAGACTTCCAGCTTGAGGCCCGGAGCTGCAAAAGCACCCAGTGACTGACCCGCAGACCCACGAAGCTTCACCGTCAGATGATCGGGCTGCAAGTTATTGCGCATCCCAAACCGCTGGACGATATGGCTGCTTGTGCGCGTCCCAACTGAGCGCAGCGTGTTTTGTACTGCGTAATCAAGCTGCATTTTCTCGCCGTCATTCAGGAAACGGGATGCATCCTTTACGATTTGTGCATCCAACGTATCAGTGACAGGCGTGCGCGGTTTGTTGCGATCATATGTGATCTCACCAGCCCCATCGACAGTGATCAAAAGCGGATTCAAATCAAGGTCGTCAAGGTGCGCGGATCCACGAGATACTTGGGTCAGCAGATCAGCACGACCAATCACATCATCCAAGCTGCGCGCACCGATAGACGCTAGAATTTCGCGGACTTCAGTCGCGTAGAATGTGATCAGATTGACCACCTTCTCAGCATTGCCTGTGAACTTATCGCGCAACGCTTCATCTTGCGTACACACTCCAACCGGGCAGGTGTTGGACTGACATTGACGAACCATAATGCAGCCCATCGCAATCAGGGCAGCGGTGCCGATGCCATATTCCTCGGCACCCATCATCGCGGCCATGACGATGTCACGACCCGTGCGTAGGCCGCCATCAGTCCGCAATGTAACCCGTTCACGCAGGTTGTTCATGGCAAGAACCTGGTGCGCTTCGGACAGGCCCATTTCCCACGGAAGCCCCGCGTACTTGATGGACGTTGCTGGGGAGGCACCAGTGCCACCGTTATGACCCGAAATCAGGATCACGTCAGCCTTAGCCTTAGCCACACCCGCCGCGATAGTGCCAATGCCAGAAGATGCCACCAGCTTAACCGTCACCTTACAACGCGGGTTGATTTGCTTAAGATCGTAAATCAACTGCGCAAGGTCTTCGATCGAATAGATATCATGATGCGGTGGCGGTGAAATAAGCGTCACACCCTTGGTCGAATGACGCAGACGGGCAATCAGGTCTGTGACCTTCATTCCGGGCAGCTGTCCACCCTCGCCGGGCTTAGCACCTTGGGCGACTTTGATCTCAAGCTCTTCGCATTGGTTCAGATATTCCGCAGTCACACCAAAGCGACCAGACGCCACCTGCTTAATTTTCGCAGACGGATTGTCGCCATTAGGTTCAGGATGGAAATGCGCTGGGTCTTCACCGCCCTCACCAGAATCAGACTTTGCGCCAATCCGGTTCATAGCAACGTTCAAGGTTTTGTGCGCCTCAGGCGACAAGGCACCCAGTGACATACCCGGTGTGACAAACCGTTTGCGGATCGACGTGATGCTTTCGACTTCTTCAATCGGGATCGCGTCGCCCATCGACTTAATGGCGAGTAAATCGCGCAAGTGAATCGGTGGGTTCGACTGCATGGCCTTCGAAAACTGCTGCCACATCGCGTAAGACGCTTTGTTACAAGCAGCCTGCAGCATGTGCATCGTTTGGGCTTCCCATGCGTGCTTTTCACCTGACCGGCGGGATTTATAGAAACCACCGATTGGAAGCACGTCGGACGCTGATTTCCAGCCCTTTGCGTGAATCTCTTCGACCTTGGTTTGAATACCGATTGTCCCGATACCGGAAATACGTGACTGCATGCCCGGGAAATATTCGGCGCACATGGCACGACCCAGACCAACGGCCTCAAAATTCAGACCGCCACGGTATGACGAAAGAACAGAGATACCCATCTTTGACATGATCTTAAGCAGGCCAGCATCGACGGCAGCGCGGTAACGACGCACAGCAGCGATTAACGGCCCGTCGATCAAGCCACGCTCAACGCGATCAGCGATCGAATCTTGCGCAAGGTACGCATTCACAGTTGTCGCACCACAGCCGATGAGAACTGCAAAGTAATGCGGGTCAATACATTCAGCAGACCGCACGTTAATCGAACAGAATGTCCGCAGGCCCTTTTTTGTTAGTCCAGAATGCACCGCAGATGTCGCAAGGATCATCGGCATTGAAATGCGATCCTCAGACTGATGCTGATCTGTTAGAACAAGATGGCCAGCACCGGAACGCACAGCGTCTTCGGCTTCTTCGCGAATACGCTCAAGTCCCTGACGCAGGGCATCTCGGCCTGTCTCAAAGGTACAGTCAATGAACGCCACGTTGTCACCGAAGTGAGTGACCATCTGCACAAACTCTTCGTTCGCAACAAACGGACTATCAAGCATCAGGATTTCAGTCTGGCTGCTATCCTCATCCAACACGTTTTTAAGGTTCCCGAACCGTGTTTTCAACGACATCACCCGACTTTCGCGCAAGCTGTCGATTGGCGGGTTTGTGACCTGTGAAAAGTTCTGGCGGAAGAAGTGCGACAACGGGCGATAGGTCTTGGACAGCACCGCAGACGGCGTGTCATCGCCCATGGACGCGATCATTTCTTTGCCGTCCTCAGCCATCGGAGCCAGCACGCTTTCTAATTCCTCAATGGAATAGCCTGCTGCCACCTGTCGCTTGCGCAAATCAGCGCCCACAAAAACAGTCGTTTCATGCAGTTCGCGCATTTTGTCAGAAAGGTTCGTGACCTTAGCGACCCATTCGCTAAACGGTTGTGCGGCGGCAAGTTTATCTTTGATCTCAGTATCGCGGAAAAGTTTACCCTCTTGCATATCCACAGCGATCATTTGCCCCGGACCAAGCGCACCCTTTTCAACAACTGTTGCCTCGTCAATTGGCACCATGCCAACCTCAGACCCTGCAATCAGCAGGCCATCACCCGTCACAACGTAGCGCAGTGGACGCAATCCGTTCCGGTCAAGACCACCACAAACCCAACGACCGTCAGTCATCGCAAGGGCGGCAGGGCCGTCCCACGGTTCCAAAACAGCGTTGCAATAGCCATACATATCCTGCCAAGCTTGTGGCATTTCAACGGCTTGCTGTGACCATGCCTCTGGCACCATCATTGTCTTCGCCATTGGGGCATTGCGGCCCGCGCGCACAAGAACCTCAAACACAGAATCCAAAGCAGCGGAATCTGATGTCCCAGATGGGATGATCGGCTTGATGTCTTCAGCCATTTCACCAAACGCACCAGATGCCATGCGAATCTCATGGGACCGCATCCAGTTGATGTTCCCCTTAAGGGTGTTGATCTCACCGTTGTGGGCCAACATGCGGAACGGCTGGGCAAGGTGCCACTGCGGGAAAGTATTCGTGGAATACCGCTGATGATAGATCGCGAATGCTGATTCAAAGCGATCTTCCAGCAGGTCCGGGTAGAAATCCGCGACCTGCTCAGCAAGCATCATGCCCTTGTAGATGATCGACCGGCACGACAGTGAACAGAAGTAAAAGCCTACAACACCTGCCGCAGTTACGGCTTTTTCAATCCGGCGACGAATAATGTACAGTTCGCGCTCGAACTGTTCCTCGTCGATATCCTTTTCGTTACGGATCAGGATTTGTTCGATTTCAGGCCGTGTGGCGTTGGCTTTGTCACCCAAGCACTTCACGTTTACTGGCACATGCCGCCACCCATAGATGTAGTGGCCCATGCGCAGCACTTCGGCCTCAACGATGGTCCGGCAGCGTTCTTGGGCCCCAAAATCTGTGCGCGGCAAGAAGACCTGCCCGACAGCAATCAGCTTGTTTTTATCAGGTTCGTGGCCCGTGCGGCGCACTTGATCGTAAAAGAACTGCACTGGAATCTGGACGTGGATACCTGCACCGTCGCCAGTCTTTCCGTCAGCATCAACAGCACCGCGGTGCCAAATCGCCTTTAGGGCATCGATACCCTTTTGAACGACACTGCGCGACGCACTTCCGTCGATCGAAACGACAAGACCCACACCACACGATGAATGCTCTTCTTCAGCGCGATAAAGGCCGTTGTCGTTCATCCATTGGCGCTTTGCCTCTTCGGCGGCGACCCAGTTTTCATCAAAGTTTGTCATCAATGGCCTCCAGGCGTTGGATCAAAGATGGGGCGGACGACAACGTCTCACCGCATCCGTGTTTTGGGTTAGCAGATAGGAACCCAGGCTCACCTGGGAGGATGAATTCAACCGGGTTATCGTCGTTATCAAAGGTCCCGTTTTCCGTGGTCACTTTGCTGGTCCCAGACAGGAACATCCGAAAGCGTTGGCTGATGTATTCGTTACCTTCGGACGCCCACTTAAGGTCGCCATCCGCGTCATAGGCCGTGATATTGTACTGGGTTTCATCCAAGGTCACGCCGTCAATCGTGACCTGCTTGCCAGTCAAAGAATCCTGACCAACATAGCGGGTACTACCGACCTCCTCAGATTCCGTCATGAAATCATAGGTGTCGATCCCCATCTCAACCAACTCAGAGAAAGACGCACGGTCCCTAGGCGCATCTTCAAGACGTTCAACATGACCTGATCCAACGTGAAAGCTCTCAACCCACTGGGTCTCACTGTCGATTTCACCGGCATAAGACACACCGTTTTCACCAATGCTGATCCGGCGCTGGTTGCCCTCAGTGTCACCTTCACAGGTGAAGATATGATCAACCGAACACGCCTCAGTTTGGATTGTCAGATACGCATCACAGCCCGCTGGCAGTTCAAATACTTCGGCGGTTTGCGCGCCTGCTGGAATCGCAGCGCTGATAAACAGGAAAGTCAGGGTCTTTTTCATACGATTACTCCGCTGCTAAGGATGTGGCTTGGGACAAGTATTGCAGGATTGCGGCTGATGCGTCCCGTCCATCACGAATGGCCCACACAACAAGCGACGCACCGCGCACGATGTCACCTGCAGCGAACACACCATCAAGGCTGGTTTGGCCCGTTTCAAATTCGGCTTTGACCGTGCCCCAGCGTGTGACCTCAAGGCCTTCGACGCCCCAAAGCGCGGGGAGGTCTTCTGGTGTGAAACCAAGCGCCTTGATCACAAGGTCCGCATCTTCGACATAATCAGCGCCTTCGATCAACTCTGGCATCTGGCGGCCAGTCGCATCAGGTGCGCCAAGACGCATTTTCTGGACGTTGACGCCTGTAACCGCGTCGCCCTCAAAGCCATTCGGGGCAGACAGCCAGACGAATTCAACGCCTTCTTCTTCTGCATTCTGCACTTCGCGCTGCGATCCCGGCATGTTCGCTTTGTCACGGCGGTAAAGGCATTTTACCGATGTTGCCCCTTGGCGAACAGCCGTCCGCACGCAATCCATGGCCGTATCACCACCACCGATGACGACGACGCGCTTGCCCTCAGCGTTGAGTTCTCCGCTCTCGAATTCCTCAACGACATCGCCAAAGGATTTACGGTTGCTTGCGGTCAAATAGTCAATCGCATTGGCTATCCCGTCAGCATCCGAACCCGGCGCAACAAGGTCACGTGTTTTGTATACACCCGTCGCAATCAGGACAGAGTCATGCTTTCCACGGATCGCATCGAACGAAATATCTTCGCCGACGTTGCAATTCAAAACAAACTCAACCCCACCGTCGGTCAGTTGATCCATCCGCTTCATCACAATGTCTTTTTCAAGCTTAAAGCCGGGGATACCGTAGGTCATCAAACCGCCACCGCGATCATAGCGATCATAAACAGTAACCTGCACACCTTCGCGGCGCAGCATATCCGCAGCGGCAAGGCCCCCGGGACCAGCACCGATAATGCCAACACTTTCGGTGCGTTCCGCATAGGGACGGATCGGGGCGACCCACCCTTCCTCAAACGCCGTATCAGTGATGTACTTCTCAACCGCACCAATCGTGACAGTGCCATGGCCAGATTTTTCAATAACACAATTACCTTCACACAGGCGGTCCTGCGGGCAAATGCGACCGCAAATTTCTGGGAACGTGTTTGTGGCTTGGGATAATTCGTAGGCTTCGCGCAACCGGCCCTCAGCCGTGAGGCGTAGCCAATCGGGGATATTGTTGTGCAGCGGGCAATGCGACTGACAATATGGGACACCACATTGGGAACAGCGACTTGCCTGTTCCTCGGCCTTGATGGTCGCATATTCGGCGTAGATTTCCTGAAAATCAGTGTTGCGCAAATTTGGGACGCGCTTTTCCGGCATATCCCGTTCGACATTAACGAACTTAAGCATCTTTTGATCAGACATCTTCATCCTCCAACACAGACTTGAAATACCCTTTTATTCTGTGACTACCAGAATGAAAAGTCAGAACTACTGACCTAATTAGAAGTTTTACACGACCTCAGAATTGAATTCGCCCATCCGAGGGTGTATTTTAGGTCCGATGTAATACCTAATTCGACTCTTTCCCAGTTCCATAAGGACTCTATGGTGCCAGAAACCGAATCAAGGATCACAGATGCCGCTCTTCACCCTAATCCTCGTCGCTCTTATTCAAGGTGTGACAGAGTTTCTGCCGGTCAGTTCGTCCGGCCACCTGATCCTTTTGCCGTCCCTCACGGGGCTTGACGACCAAGGCCAAGTCATTGACGTCGCAGCACACGTAGGCACCCTTGTTGCCGTCATCATTTACTTTTGGTCGGATGTGAATCTCGCCCTTTTGGGCACACTTCGCCTGTTACGCGGCAAAATCGATACCAAAGGCGCGCTTCTTGCGCTGTGTCTACTGGTTGGCACAATCCCTGTGATTATCTTTGGCCTTATCCTAAAAGTAACAGGCCTTGCTGATGCCATGCGCGGGATTGCTGTCATCGGCTGGACCATGCTGATTTTCGGCATCGTCTTATATTGGGCTGATCAAAAGGGTCTAGAGACACGTAGCGCAGAGGAATGGACCCTCAAACACGCCGTGATCATGGGGCTTTGGCAGTGCCTCGCTCTGATCCCCGGCACATCGCGATCAGGCATCACAATCACAGGCGCACGCCTGCTTGGCTATAAACGCAGCGACGCAGCACGGCTTGCAATGCTGATGTCGATCCCAACGATTATCGCATCAGCCGCATTACTGAGTCTTGATGTCATTGGCACGCCAAACGTCATGGGTGATATCATCATCGTCGCAGTGATGTCCTGCATCGCAGCATTACTCGCGCTCACGCTTATGATGAAGCTACTGCAATCTGTCAGCTACACGCCCTATGTGATCTACCGCATCATCCTCGGAATGATCCTACTGGGCATCGCATACACTTAAGGGCGCATGTTCTTTGCAGATTCCTTGATCGCGTCATATTGACCCGACGGGCGGAAACGCCACAAATAGTCAGGCAGGACAGCGGCCATCGCAGTCGGCTCAATGCCGAGATCAGCAAAACCCTTTGCGTCATCTGCGACGACATTATCCAAGGCCAAGTTTTTCACTTGGTCCCTCGTCACAGGCGCCTTCACGATGCCCAGCGACAAGGTCTGGGCGATACCAAAACCTGTAGCCATAATGTTCGCGACAAAGAACGGCACGTTCAAAATCAAACGGCGACGGCGAACGATACCAAGCATCATCTGCATCATTTCGCGGAACGTTTGGACGTCAGGACCACCCAGCTCATAGACGCCAGAGATTTCACCCTTCACGCCCTGCACGGCCGCAGCAGCGACATCATCCACATAGACCGGCTGGAATTTCGTTCCCGCACCCACAACCGGCAGAACCGGACCAAAACGTGACATGCCAGCAAATCGATTAAAGAACTCATCCTCTGGGCCGAATACAATCGAAGGGCGCAAGATCAGCGCGTTCGGCATCTGGGCCAGTACACCAACCTCACCGGCAGCTTTGGTCTTCGCATAATCGCTGCCTGCGTTGGCATCCGCACCTATCGCTGAGATATGTACCATGCGATCAATACCCATACTCGCAGCAATTCTGGCAATCCGCTCGGCACCCTCAGTTTGAACAGCACCAAAAGTATTCTTTCCAGTCTCGGCGAGAACACCGACGCAGTTCACGACCGCATCAGCGCCCCGCGTGACAGAGGCCACGCTATCGTCATCACGAATGTTACAGAACACCGGCTCAACCTGACCAACTACGCCGAAAGGGCGAACAAAGCCTGCCTGCTCAGGTTTACGAACGGCTACGCGAACGCGCCATCCTTCCTTTGCCATCCGCAGCGCAATATAACGTCCAACGAAACCGGAACCGCCAAAAATTGTAACAAGCTTGGACATGAGGATGGCCTTTCAATAAGTCACTCCACGTTTAGGCGCGCCGGCCTTGGCAGACAAGACGAAAGGCAGTGAATATTTCCTACGAAATTGAATGATTTCATCGCTCCGTTCGTACTTGGACTAGCTGAAACCACAAAACCCCTAGAATCGCGTTGACAGCCCACGCCCCTATCCTTAGTTCGGCGCTACCATCTGTGCCCAGATGGCGGAATGGTAGACGCGCCAGCTTCAGGTGCTGGTGTCTGTATGGACGTGGAGGTTCGAGTCCTCTTCTGGGCACCACTACACCCTAGTTATC